>JBPCNM010000020.1:0-13502 GCA_051001255.1 Solirubrobacteraceae bacterium | reverse complement strand
GTGGAGCGCTCGGCGGGCGAAGTCGACGACGTGATCGCGGAGCACGTGGTGTGCGGTCTCGGAGTCGGTGTCGGATCGCTACGGCCGCAAGCGCGTGATCGGAGGTCCTGCCGGCGCCGAAGCGCCCCGAACGATGGCGCGAGCGCCACGGCGACCGTCGCGGCCGCGAGCGCCACCTGACCCGCCTGCCGCGCCTCGTGCTGACGTCTCCGGCCCTGCTGACCCTGCTGTTCAGCTTCGTCGTCATGTACGAGGCGCTCGGCCCCGAGCTGCGGCAGTCATATGGCCTCGCTGAGGCCGATCTGCTCCTGGTTCGCATGGCCGGACTGCCCGGCATGCTGCTCGCCCCGCTCGCCGGGCCGCTCGTCGTACGCTTCGGGCCGGGGCGGATCGCCTCCACGGGCCTGGCGATCGGCGCCCTCGGGCTGACCGCCGAGGCCGTCGCACCGAACCTCGCCGTGCTGATCGCGGCAAGCGGCGTCTTCGTCGCCGGCATCGCGGCCGCGGCCCCTGCGCTCAACGCGCTCATCCAAGCCGCCGCGGGCGAGGCTCGCGGAGCCGCGATGGCGCTCTACGGCTTCCTGCTCTTCTGCGGCGCAAGCCTCGCCCCGCTAGCCAACTCGGCCCTCCCGGTGAGCTTCACCGCGCTGCTCGCCGGCACGGCGGGGCTGCTGATCGTCGCCGCCGTCTGCGCACGGATGGCGGGCGAGCAAACCTGAGAGCCAGCTCGACTATGCGGTTGCTCGCGCGGGCGAGCTGGTGGATCCCGCGCCGGCTGGACCGGCCGCCGCCGCGGCTCGGCGCCGCCGGGGGCCGGCCAGGATCATCAGGCCGGGCGGCATCCGCCCCCCGGTCGAGAGCCACGAGCCGGCGAGGATCAGCAGCAGCCCGGCCACCGCGCTGGGCCCGAGGCCCTCCCCCAGCAGGGCCACGCCGAGCGCGACGGCCACGATCGGGTTGACGTACGTGATCACCGTGGCGCGGCCGGGGCCGACCTCGCCGATCAGCGCGAAGAAGAGCAGGAACGCGAGCGCGCTGCACGCGAGGCCGAGCACGAGCACCGACATCAGCGTCTGCCCCGACGGCACCGACGGCGGGACCGAGAACGCGGCGACCGGCGCCAGGACCAGCGCGGAGATGCCCATCGAGGCGGTCACCGGCCCGAGCGGGTCCAGCTCGCCGAAGCGGTGCTTGACGATCATCGGCCCGGCGGCGTAGCCGACCGTCGCCAGCAGGATCGCCAGCGCGCCGAGCAGCTCGCCGGGGCGGCCGGCCACGTCGAGCCCGAGCAGGACGACGACGCCGGCGAACCCGAGCACCAGCCCACCCAGCCGTGCGCCCTCGGCGCGCTCGTCGGGGTCGACGCGCAGCGCCATCAGCGCGACGACGAGCGGCACGGCCGCGATCAGGATCGCGGCGAGCCCTGACGTCACGCGCTGCTCGCCGAAGCCGATCAGCGGCCATGGCAGCACGATCTCCACGACGGAGTACACCAGCAGCGGCTTCCAGTGGCGCCCGATGCCGCGCAGCGCGCCCTTGTGGATCGCATAGGGCAGCAGGATCGCGAACGCCACCGCGATGCGCCCGAACGCCACCATCACCGGCGAGAGGTCCTCGACCGCCAGCTTGATGAACAGGTAAGGGATCCCCCACAACACGGAAACCGCTGCGAAGAGCCCCCACGCACGGGCCGACATGCCGGAGGACGCCATCGCCGCATTATCAGCAGCCCGCGACCGGCCGCTCCAGTCCGATCGCTTGGTGGCGCCACCAGCGGCGCTGATGGCCGTGGCGCGCGCGGGGCTGCTCGGCGCCGTAGGGTGTGCCGATGCGGACGCGCATCGCACTGCTCGGCGACAAGGATCTCGCGTACGTCACCCATCGCGAGCTCGACGCCGCGGTGGGCCTGCTGCCGGCGTGGGTCGAGGCGCGCTGGGTGGGCTCCGACACGCCCGAGGCGCGTGCCCTCGACGGCTTCGACGGGCTGTGGGTGCTGCCCGGCACGCCGTACCGCGACGACGACGCCGTCGACGCGGCGATCGGCTGGTCGCTCGAGTCGGGCACGCCGCTGCTCGGCACCTGCGGCGGGTTCCAGTACGCGGCGCTCGCGCTCGCCCGCCGGCTCGCCGGGATCGAGGACGCCGCGCACGCCGAGGTCGATCCCGATGCCGCCGACGCGGTCGTGGCCGGGCTCGCCTGCAGCCTGGTCGGCGAGGAGCGCGAGGTCACCTGCGTGCCCGGGACGCGGCTGGCGGAGATCTGCGGCACGGCGCCGTTCGTCGGCTTCCACTGGTGCAGCTACGGGCTGGCCGAGGGATTCGTCGAGCGCTTGGAGGCGGCCGGCGTGGTCGTCTGCGCGCGCGCGCCGGACGCCGGCGTCGAGGGGATCGAGCTGCCCGAGCATCCCTTCTTCGTCGCGACGCTCTTCCAGCCGCAGGTCGGCGCGCTGGCCGGCGAGCCGCTGCATCCCCTCATCACATCCTTCGTGCAGGCAGCAGGCCGAGGGCGAAGCCCGGTCTCGGACGGCATGGATGCCGGCCTCGCACTCAGAACGCCGTCCGGATGACCGGCGGAGCTGCCCCTTGGAGCACTGAGGAAATCCCCGACCAGCGCGGCCGCCGCGTGGTCGTCACCGGTGCCAACAGCGGGCTCGGGCTGGTGGCGGCGCGGGAGCTTGCGCGCAAGGGCGCGTCCGTCGTGCTGGCGTGCCGCAACCAGGAGAGGGGCGCGGCGGCGCTCGCCGGCGTGCGTGCCGCGGCGCCTGGTGCGGACGTCGCGCTCGCGGCGCTCGACCTGAGCAGCCTCGAGTCCGTGCAGACGTTCGCTGCCGGCCATGACGGCCCGCTGGACCTGCTGGTCGCCAACGCCGGCGTGATGGCGCCGCCGCGCCGCGAGACCGCCGACGGCTTCGAGCTCCAGCTCGGCACCAACCACCTCGGCCACTTCGCCCTCACCGGGCTGCTGCTCGGCGCGCTGCAGGCCGGCGACGCGCCGCGTGTGGTCACGCTCTCCAGCAGCGCGCACCGCATGGGCCGGATCGACTTCGACGATTTGCAGGGCGCGCGCCGCTACCGGCGCTGGCGCGCCTACGGGCAGTCCAAGCTGGCGAACCTGCTGTTCATGCTCGAGCTCGACCGCCGCGCGCGGGCGGCCGGCTCGCCGCTGGTCAGCGTCGCCGCGCATCCCGGCTACGCGGCGACCAACCTGCAGTTCGCTGCGCCGCCGCTGCACGAGCGGCTCGCCATGCGGGTCCTGAACGTGCTGGTCGCGCAGAGCGCCGCGCAGGGCGCGCTGCCGACGCTCTACGCGGCGACCGTCCCCGACCTGCCGGGTGCGAGCTACATCGGTCCAGACGGGCGGGGGGAGGCGCGAGGCGACCCACAGGTGGTCGGTATGAGCGAGCGCGCGCAGGACCCGGAGACCGCCCGCCGCCTGTGGGAGGTCTCCGAGACGCTCACCGGCGTCACCTACGCCTTCTAGCCGGTCGGGCCGACCACGGCGTGGATCAGCGGCGGCGCCTCGACGCGCTCCTCCGACCACGTCAGCGCATCCAGCAGCGCGGCTCCGGCGGCCTCCGCCGCGCCCTGGTCGTTCGCGAGCACGCGCGCCACGACCGTGTCCGCGTCCGCCTGGGCGCCGATCTCGGTGAGCACGTCGATCCCGACGGCGAGGTCGATCTCGTCGTCCTTGCGCTGCCGTCCGGCGCCGACGCCCGCCGCGGCGCGGCCGATCGCCTCGGCGTCGACCGCGGCCAGCCAGCCGGCCCGCCCGGCGCGGACCTCGTGGGTGATGGGCGCCCGCGGCAGCCGCTCGACGTCGTCGACGATCCGCGGGTCCCCGCCCTGGGCCTCGACGAAGCGGCGGAAGCGCTCCAGCGCCGCTCCGCTCGCGAGCGCCGCGGCGGCCCGCTCGCGGCCGGCGCGGGCGTCCTCGGCGAGCCCGGCGAGCGCCGCCATGTGGCCGGCGAGCGCGACGCACACGTCGGCGAACCGCCCGCTGCGCTCGCCGCGCAGCACCTCGATCGCCTCGCGCACCTCGGTGGCGTTGCCGACCGCGTCCGCGAGCGGCTGGCTCATGTCGGTGATCAGCGCGCCGGTGGCCCGGCCGGCGTCCTCGCCGAGCGCCACGCACACCTCGGCCAGCTCGCGTGCACGCTCGACTTCCTTCATGAACGCGCCCGAGCCGGTCTTGACGTCGAGCAGGATCGCTTGCGCGCCGCCGGCCAGCTTCTTGCTCATCACGCTGGACGCGATCAGCGCGACGTCGTCGACCGTCGCCGTCACGTCGCGCAGCGCGTACATCGCCTTGTCGGCGGGCACCAGGTCGGCGGTCTGCGCGCACACGGCGAAACCGATCCGCTCGATCTGGTCGAGCAGCTCGTCGCTGGAGAGCTCCGTGCGCATGCCGGGGATCGCGTCGAGCTTGTCGAGCGTCCCGCCGGTGTGGCCGAGCCCCCGGCCCGACAGCTTGACCACCTGCATCCCTAGCTCCGCCGCCAGCGGCGCGACGACGAGCGTCGTGCCGTCGCCGACGCCGCCGGTGGAGTGCTTGTCGACCGTCGGCCCGGACAGGCGGGAGAGGTCGAGCCGGTCGCCCGAGGCGACCATCGCGGCGGTGAGCGCCGCCGCCTCCGCGTGCGAGAAGCCGTTGAGGCAGCCGGCCATCAGGAACGCCGACATCTGGTAGTCGGCGACCTCCTCGCGGGTGTAGGCGAGCACGAACGCGTGCAGCTCCTCGTCCGGGATCTCGCGGCGGTCGCGCTTGGCGGCGATCACGTCGACGGCTCTCATGCGCCGCATCGTGTCACGGGGATCGCGGGTACGCTCGCGGCACGCATGGCCGACGGCACGACGCTCTCCGACCCCCGGACGCTGCGCGCGCGCAGCGAGCGCTGGATCGCCGACGACCCCGACCCCGACGCGCGCGCCGAGCTGCGCGCGCTGCTCGAGCGCGACGCGACGGACGAGCTCGCCGAGCGCTTCGCCCACGGGCTGAGCTTCGGGACGGCCGGGCTGCGCGGCCCCCTCGGTGCGGGCCCCGCGCGCATGAACGTGGCGACCGTCCGCGGCGCCAGCGCCGGCCTTGCCCGCTACGTGCTCGACGCGGTCGAGGGGGCGGCGGACGCGGGCATCGTCGTCGGCCACGACGCGCGCCACGGCTCGGCCCGCTTCGCCGCGGAGGCCGCCGCCGTGTTCTCCGGCGCCGGGCTGCGCACCCGCCGGCTGCCGCCGCTGGCGCCGACCCCGCTGCTCGCGTTCGCGGTGCGCCAGCTGGGCTGCGCCGCGGGCGTGATGGTCACCGCCAGCCACAATCCGCCCCGCGACAACGGCTACAAGGTCTACCTCGGCGACGGCGCGCAGATCTCGCCGCCGGCCGACCGCGACATCGCGGCCGCGATCGACGCGGTCGGGCCCCTCTCCGACGTGCCGCTCGGCGACGGCGGGGACGCGCTGGGCGACGAGGTCGCCGAGGCATACCTCCGTGCGATCCTCGGCGCGCTGCCCGCCTCGGAGGCGCGCGCCCTGCAGATCGCGTACACGCCACTGCACGGCGTGGGCGCGAAGCTGTGCCTCGAGGCGTTCGCGCGCGCCGGCTTTACGGACCCGCACGTCGTGGCCGAGCAGGCCGATCCCGACCCCGACTTCTCCACCGTGCAGCGTCCCAACCCGGAGGAGCCCGGGACGCTCGACCTCGGGCTCGCCGAGGCGCGCAGGACCGGCGCCGACGTGCTGCTGGCCAACGATCCCGACGCGGACCGGCTCGCGGTCGCGATCCCCGAAGGCGGCGACTGGCGCGTCCTGCACGGCGACGAGATCGGCGCGCTGCTGGCCGACTTCCTGCTCGAGCGCGCCGCGCGTCCCGAGCAGGCGCTGCTCGTCACCACGATCGCCTCCTCCACGCTGCTGGCGCGGATGGCCGAGGCGTCCGGCGCGCGCTACGCCGAGACGCTCACCGGCTTCAAGTGGATCATGCGCGCCGTCGCCGCGGCGCCCGAGCACCGGCTCGTGCTCGGCTACGAGGAGGCGCTCGGCTACGCCGTCTTCGACGGCGTGCGCGACAAGGACGGCATCTCCGCGGCGCTCGTGATCGCGCAGCTCGCGGCGCACGAGCGGCAGGCCGGCCGCACGCTGGCCGACCGCCTGGAGGCGATCGCCGCGCGCTTCGGGCGCCACGCCACGGCGCCAATCGCGCTCGAGCTGACAGGCGCCGGGGGCCGGGAGGCGATGCGCGGCATCATCGCGAGGGTGCGCGAGCGCCCGCCGGCTGCGCTGCTGGGGCGCCCGCTGACGTGCGTCGACGACGTCGCGACCGGCGTGCGCCGCCACGCCGACGGGCGCGAGGAGCCGCTGGAGCTGCCGCGCTCCGACGTGCTGGTCCTGCGGGCGGAGGGCGCCCGGGTCGTGATCCGGCCCAGCGGCACCGAGCCCAAGCTCAAGGTCTACCTCGAGGTCGTCGTGGACGGCGACCGGCGCGCGGCCGCCGACGCGCTCGCCCGGCTGCGCGCGGAGGTGGAGTCGGTGATGGTGGCGTGAGCGACCTGCGCGGCCTGCTCGGCCTGGCGCTCGTCCTCGCCCTGGCGTTCGCGGTGTCGAACAACCGCGGCCGCGTGAACTGGCGCACGGTCGGCGTGGGCCTCGCGCTCCAGGTCGGGCTCGCGCTGCTGGTGCTCGAGTGGTCGGTCGGCAAGGACGCCCTGGACTTCGTCGCCGGCCAGGTCACGGCGCTCGTGGAGTACACGAACGCCGGCGTCGACTTCATGTTCGGCAGGCTCGTCGCCGACAGGCAGGAGACGATCTTCGCGCTCCAGGTGCTGCCGGTGATCGTCTTCCTCGGCGCGCTGATCGGCCTGCTGTTCTTCCTCGGCGTGATCCAGTGGGTCACCGAGCTCGTCGGTGGCGCGATCTCGCGGCTGCTGCACACGAGCAAGGTCGAGTCGCTGCCGGTCGATCGGCGCGCCGCGGTCGCGGCGGTCCGCAGGTTCGAGCGCGGCAGTAGGTCAGACCAGCGGGTCGATGCCGGTCAGCCCGTCGATGCTCTCCGTGTTGTTCGCGGTGGAGTAGCGGAGCATGGCGTCCGGGCCCTCCTTGCGGATCCGGTTGTCGGCGAAGCGGATGAGCTGGTCGCGCTCGCGCTCGAACCGCATCAGCGGCACCTGGTAGCCGCAGGAGTCGCCGATGCGCGTGACGTCTACGGTGACGACCGAGCGGACCAGCGGCAGCTGCGCGGCGTCGACGGCGAAGGACGCCAGCAGCGGGGCGAACTCGGGGTCGGCCATCTGGATGACCCGGCCTTGGCCGTGCAGGCGGACGATCTTGGGCGGGCCCTCGAACGCGGTGAACATCACGCAGATGCGCCCGTTCTCGCGCAGGTGGGCGACCGTCTCGATTCCGCTGCCGGACAGGTCGACGTACGCGAAGCTGCGCGGACCCGTGACGCGGTGCAGGCCGGCGCCGCCCTTGGGCGACACGTTGACGTGGCCGCCGGCGTCGCTCGGCGCGGTGGCGACGAAGAACACCGGCTGCGCGTCGATGAACGCGCGCAGCTTGTCCTCGATCTGCTCGAACGTCTTGCCCACGTCCGCCTGCAAGCTAGCGCACGAGCGCCGCGGCCCGAGCCTCAGGGTGCACCCGCAGCCGCTCACCGGGCAGACTCCGGGTTTGCGATGACGACGATCCGCCGCCTGACCCGTGCCGACCTGGAGCCCTGCCTGGCGCTGGCGGTCGACCGCGACTGGCCGGCGGAGCGCGACAAGTGGCGGCTCCTGCTGGACGGCTCCGACGTCTACGGGATCGACGATCCCAGCGGCGGGCTCGCAGCGACGGTGGTCCTGACCCGCTACGGCGCCGCGGTGGCGTTCGTGGGCATGATGCTCGTGGCGTCGCGCCGCGAGCGCCGGGGGCTGGGCCGCCGGCTGATGACCCACGCGCTGGCGCAGGCCGGCGGCGCGACGGTCGTGCTCTACGCGACCGAGCTGGGCCGGCCGCTCTACGAGCGGCTCGGGTTCCGCGAGGTCGGAATCGCGACGCGGTACGCGGGGCGCTTCCGCGGCAGCGCCTCCGAGCGGACGCGCCCGGCAGCCGTGGAGGACCTGCCGGGGGTCGTCGCGCTCGACGCCGCGGCGTTCGGCGCGCCGCGCGCGGCGCTGATCGCCAGCTGCTTCGATCGCGCCGCGCAGCTGCGCGTGAGCGAGCGCGACGGCGTCCTCACCGGCTTCGCCGCCGGGTCGCGCAACCTCGCGAACACCATGATCGGGCCCATCGTCGCCGCTGATCTCGCCACCGGCCGGGACCTGATCGCCGACGTGGCTGCCCGCGTCGACGGTCCGGTGCGGTTCGATCTCGACGAGCGGCGCCACCCACTCGGTTCGTGGGCGCGCGAGCAGGGACTCGAACCGGCCGATGCGAACGCCCTGATGGTCCACGGCGACCGCCCGCTGCCCGGCGACCGCGCCCGCCTGATCGGCCCGGCCACAGGCGCGCTCGGCTGATCCGGGGAGGACGTGCGGGGACGCCGCGCGCGGCTACGCTTGCGGCATGTGCCGAAACATCCGCACCCTCTACAACTTCGAGCCGCCGGCGACCGAGGACGAGGTCCGCGCCGCCGCGCTGCAGTACGTGCGCAAGATCAGCGGCTTCACCAAGCCCTCGCAGGCCAACGCGGAGGCGTTCGATCGCGCCGTCGACGCCGTCGCGGAGGTCTCGCTTACGCTCCTCGGCGAGCTGTCCACCGTGGCGCCGCCGAAGGATCGCGACGTCGAGGCCGCCAAGGCCCGCGCCCGCCGGGCGCAGCGCGAGGCCGCCTGACCTCGGCGCCGCGCCGAAGGTCCGTGAGGTGATCCAGAAGGGCGTCCCCTGCGGAGTAGTGGCCATGCGCCACCTGGTGACGAGCCCGACTCCGCAGCGGATCGCCGTCGTCGGAGCCGGCATCTCCGGCCTCGTCGCCGCGCACCTGCTCGGGCGCGTCCACGATGTCGTCGTGTTCGAGGCCGGCGACCGGCCGGGCGGCCACACGAACACCGTGCGCGTCGACACGGAGCACGCGACCCACTGGATCGACACGGGCTTCATCGTCTTCAACGACCGCAACTACCCGAACTTCGAGCGGCTGCTGGCGCGGCTCGGCGTCGCCTCCCAGCCGTCCGACATGTCGTTCGCGGTGAGCGACGAGAGCGGCGACTTCGAGTACTCGAGCACGTCCGCGAACGGCCTCTTCGCCAAGCGCGCGCACCTCATGACGCCGTGGTTCCTGCGCATGCTCGCCGACGTCGTGCGCTTCCAGCGCCACGGCCGCGAGCTGCTGGGCAGCGCCGGCCCGGGGCCGTCGCTGAGCGACTGGCTCGCCGAGCACCGCTACTCCCCCGCGTTCGTCGAGCGCCTGCTCGTGCCGCAGGCCGCCGCCGTGTGGTCGGCGGACCCGCGTCAGATGGCGAGCTTCCCGGCGCGCTTCCTGCTCGAGTTCTTCCACAACCACGGCATGCTCGGCCTGCGCGACCGGCCGCGCTGGCGCACCGTCGCGGGCGGCTCGCGCCGCTACGTCGAGGCGCTCGCCGTGCCGCTGCGCGACCGCCTGCGCGCCGCGACGCCGGTCGCGTCGATCCGGCGCGCGGAGGACCACGTGGAGATCACGCCGAGGGGCCGAGCGGCCGAGCGGTTCGACGCCGTCGTGCTCGCCACCCACTCCGACCAGGCGCTCGCGCTGCTCGCCGACGCCAGCGATCGCGAGCACGCGCTGCTGGGCGCGATCCCCTACCAGCCCAACCAGGCGGTCCTGCACACCGACACGCGGCTGCTGCCGCGCCGCCGGCGGGCGTGGGCGAGCTGGAACTACCACCTGCTCGACGCGCCGACGGGCCGCTCCACCGTGACCTACCACATGAACCGCCTGCAGGCGCTGCGCGCCGACCGCGAGTTCTGCGTCACGCTCAACCGCGCCGAGGCGATCGACCCCGAGCGCGTGATCGGCAGCTACGAGTACGCGCATCCGGTGTTCACCAGCGCGGGGCGTGCCGCGCAGGCGCGGCACGCGGAGATCAGCGGGACGGCCCGGACGCACTATTGCGGCGCCTACTGGGGCTGGGGCTTCCACGAGGACGGCGTGGTCAGCGCGGTGCGCGTCGCCGAGCGGCTCGGGGCCGGTGGCCTGTAGATGCCGAGCGCGATCTACGAGGGCACGATCCGCCACCGCCGGTTCGCGGTGCGCGCGAGCGAGTTCACGCACCGCGTCGCGATGGCCTATGTCGATCTCGACGAGCTGCCGCGGCTGCTCGGCGGGCGGCTCGAGGCCAAGCGGCCGGGGCTGGTGCGCTTTCGCCGCCGCGACTACCTCGGCGATCCGGGGCAGCCGCTGGACGCCGCGGTCCGCGCGCTGGTCGCGGAGCGGACCGGCCGCGCGCCGGACGGGCCGATCCGGCTGCTCACCCAGCTGCGCAGCTTCGGCCACTGCTTCAACCCGGTGAGCTTCTACTACTGCTTCAGCGGCGACGGCGAGACGCTGGAGGCGATCGTCGCCGAGGTCACCAACACGCCGTGGGGCGAGCGCCACGCCTACGTCCTCGCCCAGGACGACGGCGCGCGGGATGAGGTGCTGCGCGGCAGCTTCGACAAGGCGCTGCACGTCTCGCCGTTCATGGCGATGGAGCAGCGCTACGCCTGGCACGCGCCCGCCCCCGGCGCGACGCTGTCGGTCCACATCGAGAGCCGCGAGCAGGGCCGGCCGGCGTTCGACGCGACGCTCGGGCTGCGCCGCGCGCCGTTCTCGCGCCGCGCGCTCGCGCGCGTGACCGCCCGCTACCCGGTCGCCACGCTGCGGATGCTCGCGCTCATCTACGGGCACGCGCTGATGCTGTGGCTGCGCGGCGTCCCGGTCCAGCCCCACCCCGGAGCGCAGCCGTCATGAGGGAGCGGATCGCTCGGCGGATCGTCACCGAGGCGCTGAGCCGGCTGCGCGACGGCCAGCTCACCGTCGTCGAGGACGGCCGCACCGAGGTGTTCGGCAGCGGCATGCCGCGCGCGACCGTGCACGTGCACTCGCCACGCGCCTGGACCGCGCTGCTGCGCGGCAGCCGCGGGCTCGGCGAGTCCTACGCCGACGGCCTCTGGGATTCGCCCGACCTCATCGCGGTCATCCGCGTCGCGGCCCGCAACGCCGTCCTCCTGGACGACGCGCGGCGCCGGCTCACGTTCGTGCGCGAGCCGCTCCAGCGCGCGCGGGCGGCGTTCCGGCGCAACACGCCGCAGCGCAGCCGCAAGGACATCGCCGCGCACTACGACCTCGGCAACGAGCTGTTCGGGCTCATGCTCGACCCGCTGCTGATGTACTCCTGCGCGGTCTTCGAGCACCGCGACACGACGCTGGCGGACGCGGCGGTCGCAAAGCTCGAGCTGGTCTGCGACAAGCTCGAGCTCGGGCCCGGCGACCACCTGCTCGAGATCGGCACCGGCTGGGGCGGGTTCGCGGTGTACGCGGCCGGCACGCGTGGTTGCCGCGTGACGACGACGACGCTCTCGCGCGAGCAGTTCGACGTGGCCGTCGAGCGCGTCCGCGAGCACGGCCTCCAGGACCTCGTCGAGGTGCGCCTGGACGACTACCGCGACCTGCGCGGCAGCTACGACAAGCTCGTCTCGCTCGAGATGATCGAGTCGGTCGGCTGGAAGGACTTCGGGACGTTCTTCGCGTGCTGCTCGGACCTGCTCGCGCCGACCGGCGCGATGCTGCTGCAGGCGATTACGATGGACGATCGCGCCTATGGCGTCGAGAAGGCGTCCAAGAGCTTCATCCGCACGCATGTCTTCCCCAACGGCTGCCTGCCGTCGCTGGAGGTCATCGCGCGCTGTCTCGCGCGGCGCACGGACCTGCGCACGGTCGGCCTGGAGGACCTCACGCCGCACTACGCCGAGACGCTCCGGCGCTGGCGGGCGAACTTCGACGCGGCGACCGACGAGCTGGAGGCGCTGGGCTACGACGAGCGCTTCCGCCGGCTCTGGCGGATGTACCTCGCCTACTGCGAGGGCGGCTTCGCCGAGCGCCGGATCGGACTCGTGCAGGCGGTGCTCGCGAAGCCGCACTGGGCGCGCGACCCGCTCGGCGTCGCGGCCGCGGAGGAACCCGCGGCTAGCTCTGCGGCCGCCGGCTGAACGCGCGGGAGCTGAACGCGTCGAGCAGGAACGCCGGGCCGCGCGAGGCGAGCTTGGCGAGGGCGGTCTTGCCGCCGGGCCCGAGGATGCGCTGGTCGCCCTCGACGGCTTCCAGGATCCTGCCCGCCCAATGCTGCGGCGTGACCTTCTCCCAGCCCGAGGTGTCCATGTGGCGGCCGTAGACCGCCTCGGTCGCGTCGAGCATGTCGGTGTCGACGCCCGGGGTGACGACGTGCAGGACGCCGACGCCGGTGCCGCGCAGCTCGCGGCGCAGCGACTCGCTCAGGGCGACGACGCCGGCCTTCGACGCCGCATAGGTGCTTGCGCCCGGGAACGCGGCGTAGCCGCTGATCGACGTGTTGTTGACGACCATGCCGACGGGCTTGGCGAGCAGGTGCGGGAGGACGCGGCTCGTGACGTGCGCGACGGCGAGCAGATTGACCTGGAACATCGCATACACCTCGTCGATGTCCTGCTCCTCGAGCAGGCCGCCGGTCATCCGGCCCGCGTTGTTGACGAGCAGGTCGACCGCTCCGAGCTCGTCCGCGAGCGCGTCGAGGCACGCGTCGATCGCCGCGTGCGAGGAGAGGTCGAGCCGCACGGGCACGACCTCCGCGCCGTCGCTGACGGGCTCGAACGCGTCGGGGTCGCGTACACCGGCGAGCACGCGCGCGCCGGGGCGGGCGGCGAGCGCCTCGACGAGCGCGCGCCCGATGCCGCGGTTGGCGCCCGTCACGAGCGCGGTCCGGCCGCCGAGGTCCATCCGCCGAGGGTACGCGAATCTGAACGGGGTCTGACCCTCGTCAGATTCGCTCCGGGGCAACCTGACGGGGTCTGAGCCTCTCTGGGTCTCGCGCCCGCGTGATCGCAGGACGAGGCCCGCGCGTAAGAATTCATGATGCCCTCTCGTTCCCGGATCGCCGCGGTCGCCGTCCTTTCGCTGCGCGTCGGCTACGGCGCCGGCCTGCTCCTCGCGCCCGGGCGCCTCGCGCGCCGCTGGCTCGGCCCCACCGCGGCCGATCCGCCGGTGCAGGTCGCGCTGCGCGGCCTCGGCGCCCGCGAGGTGGCCGTGCACGGGCTGGCGATCGCCGCGGCACTGCGCGGAGCGCCGGTCCGGCCGCTGATCGGCGTGAGCATCGCCGGCGACTTGTCCGACATCGCGGCCACGGCCGCCGGGCGACGCGGCTTGCCGGGCGGCTCCACGCCCGCCACCCTCGCCGTGGCCGGCGGCTCGGCGCTGATCAGCGGCGCCGTCGCCCTCGCCGTCGACCGCTGATCGCCGCGTGGGGCTCGCCTTCGATCGCCGGGGCTCGGGCCCGCCGCTCGTCCTGCTGCATCCGCTCGGCGCCGACCGCCACGTGTGGGCGC
>JBPCNM010000019.1:0-15166 GCA_051001255.1 Solirubrobacteraceae bacterium | reverse complement strand
CGCCCGCGGAGCCCGCGCGGGCTTCGGAGCCCGCGCCGGCCGGCTGGCCCTCGCCGACCGCCAAGCCCGCGCGCCACGGCCTGCTGGGCCGCCGGCGCAGGCCGGCGCTCGTCCCGACCCGCTAGCGTGCCGCCCTTCGTGGGGATTGCCGACGACTTCCGCGCGCAGAGCCGCAACCGCTGGGACGACCAAGCCGCGGGCTGGGAGTCGCGCCGCGACCCGCTGCGGGCCGCCACCATGCCGGTCTCGGCCTGGATGATCGACGCGCTCGACCCACAGCCGGGCCAGACGCTGCTCGAGCTGGCCGCCGGCACGGGCGACACCGGGCTGCTGGCCGCCGAGCTGATCGCCCCGACCGGCACGCTGATCTGCTCGGACTTCGCGCCCGAGATGCTCGCCACGGCCCACCGGCGGGCCGAGGAGCTGGGGATCGCGAACGTGCGCTTCAAGCAGATCGACGCGGAGACGAGCATCGACGTCGAGGCCGCGAGCCTGGACGGCGTCCTGTGCCGCTGGGGCTACATGCTCATGGCCGATCCCGAGAGCGCGCTGCGCGAGACGCGCCGGGTCCTCAAGCCCGGGCGTCGCGTCGCGCTCGCCGCCTGGGCGGGGCCGGAGGACAACCCGTGGAGCGTGCTGCCCAACCGGGAGCTGAGCGAGCGCGGCCTCGGCGGGCCGCAGGACCCCGACGTGCCGCACCAGTTCACGTGGGCCGAGGAGGGCCTGATCGCCGAGCACCTGGACGCGGGCGGCTTCGTCGAGCACCACGTCGAGGCGCTCGACTTCACGATCGACTACCGCTCCACGGATGACTGGTGGACGGCGCAGTCCGAGCTCTCGAACCGCTTCTCCGGCGCGCTGCGCCAGGCTGGGGAGGAGGACGTGGCCGCGGTGCGTGCAGCCGTCGAGCGCCACGCCGAGCGGTTCCGCGCGGGCGACGGCACGCTGCGGCTCCCTGCCCGTACCTGGGTCGCCTGGGCGGCCGCCTGAGCCGCAGTCAGCGCGCGCCGGCCGCGAACCGCTCGAGGATGAACGGCCAGCCTTGCGGCGACTCCATCGCGGCGCGGTAGTCGTCGGCGCCCTCGCCGTGGCGGTCGAAGTCGCGGTGCTCGAGCTCCAAGCGGGTCGCGTCGCCCTCGGCGCTGAAGCGCACCTCGACCAGGCTGGCGCGGTCCGGGTCGGGTTGCGGGACGCGCTGCGGGCTGATCTGCCACGTGAACGCCAGCCGCTTCGGCGGCTCCCACGCGACGACGCGGCCCCAGTCGCAGCTGAAGCCGTGCGGCCCGCGCTCGAAGCAGCGGCCGCCCTCGCGCGGCTCGATCGCGATCTCCTCGAGCGCCTGCTGCGCCCACGTGTACTCGGGCGGCCACCATGACCCCATGCCCTCGGTGAAGGAAGCGAACGCCCGGTCGGGCGCAACGGGCACCGTGATCGAATGGGTCATGCGACGACAAGTTAGTAGGGTGCCTGCCCGCCATGTTCTACGACGACGACGCAGATCTCACACTCCTCGACGGCAAGACCGTCGCCATCATCGGGTACGGCTCCCAGGGGCACGCCCACGCCCTGAACCTCAAGGACTCCGGCGTCGACGTCGTGGTCGGCCTCCGCTCCGATTCATCCTCGGTGGCCAAGGCGAAGGACGCCGGGCTCGAGGTGGCCGAAATCACCGAGGCCGCGTCGCGGGGCGACGCCGTGATGGTGCTGGCGCCCGACGAGCGCCACGGCGAGGTCTACCGCGGGCAGATCGCCGACGGCATCGCGCCCGGCAACCTGCTCCTGTTCAGCCACGGCTTCTCGATCCACTACGGCGAGGTCGAGCCGCCCGCCGACGTCGACGTCGCCCTCGTCGCACCCAAGGGCCCGGGCCACCTCGTCCGGCGCCAGTACACCGAGGGCTCAGGCGTCCCTGGCCTGATCGCGGTCCAGCAGGACGCGAGCGGCACGGCCCGGTCGCTGACCCTCGCCTACGCCAAGGGCATCGGCTGCACGCGCGGCGGCGTGATCGAGACGACGTTCAAGGACGAGACCGAGACCGATCTGTTCGGGGAGCAGGCCGTGCTGTGCGGCGGCGTCTCCGAGCTCGTGAGCGCGGGCTACGAGACGCTCGTCGAGGCCGGATATGACCCGCGCCTGGCCTACTTCGAGTGCCTGCACGAGCTCAAGCTGATCGTCGACCTGATCTACGAGAAGGGCATCACCGGGATGCGCTACTCGATCTCCAACACCGCCGAGTACGGCGACTTGACTCGCGGCAAGCGGGTGATCTCCGAGACGACGCGCCAGGCGATGAAGGACATCCTCGGCGAGATCCAGTCGGGAGCGTTCGCGCGCGAGTGGATCGCGGAGAACCGCGCCGGCCAGGAGAACTTCCAGCGCATGCGCCAGGAGGGCGCCGACCACCAGATCGAGCGCGAGGGCAAGCAGCTGCGCTCGATGATGGACTGGATCGACACGGAGTTCCACGCCGGGTAGTCGCTGCCAGAATGGGGTGATGGCCGACGAGCGCACCACCCCCTCCGGCTGGCTGCCGCCCGTCGCCCCGGGCGCGCGGCCGCCCGCGCCGGCGCGGCGCCCCGCGTTCGCCAAGCCGGACCCGGCGATCGCGAACACCCCCGCCGTCTGGGCGCTGGTGCTCGCCGTCACCGGCCTGGCGCTGCTGCTGGTGTCGCTCGGCACCCTGTTCATCCTCACGCTGCCGTGCTCGGCGGGCGCGTGGATCCTGGCCGCCCGGGGGCGCGCTCGCCTCGAGCGCGGCGAGACGTCCTACGGCGAGGGCCAAGCGGCCGCGGCGCTGTGGATCGCCCGCATCGGCGTGATCGCCGGCGTAGCCGCCATGGTCATCTTCATCGGGCTGCTGGCCTCGGGCTTCGACCTCGAGCAGTTCCGCGACGATCTCCAGCGCGAGCTCGATCGGCGCCAGAGCCGCCCGGACGACGGGGACGGGCCGAGCGACGGCGTCCGCGCGAGCATCGCCGGGCTGCGGGCGCTGACCGGACGCTAGGCTTCGCCGCTCCGGCCGGCTTCGACCCTCCCCGCGCGTGACGCCCGATCCCTTCGTCAAGCAGTACCTGATGACCGCCGGCCCGACCCCGGTCCCGCCCGCCGTGTCCCAGGCCATGGCGGCCCCGATGCTCTATCACCGGGCGCCCGCGTTCGACGAGCTCTACGAGCGCGTGCTGAGCCGGCTGCCCGACGTCTTCGTCACCCGCAATCCGGTGCTCGCGTTCGCCGCGAGCGGCTCGGGCGCGCTGGAGTCGGCCGTCGCCAACCTCGTACGCCCGGGCACGAAGGCCCTCGCCTGCGCGGCCGGCAAGTTCGGCGAGCGCTGGATCGCGCTCTGCGAGGCCTACGGCGCCGAGCTCGTCAGGCACGAGCCGGGCTGGGGCGTGCGCTTGGACCCCGCCGAGGTCGATCGGCTGCTGGAGCGCAACCCCGGCATCGAGGTGGTGTTCGCCACGCACAGCGAGACGTCCACCGGCATCGTGCACGACGTTCGCGCGATCGCCGAGGTCGTGCGCCGCCACGACGCGATCCTGGTCGTCGACGCGGTCTCCGGCCTGGGCGCCGCGCGCCTGCAGCAGGACGAGTGGGGCATCGACGTCGTCGTCGCCGGCTCCCAGAAGGCGCTGATGTGCCCGCCCGGGCTGGCGTTCGCGTCGGTCTCCGAGCGCGCGCTGGAGGCGGCGTGCGCCGATGGCGCGGGGCGCTACTACTTCGACTGGGGGCGGACGGCGAAGAGCCAGGCCAAGGGCGCGAGCCCGTTCACGCCGGCGGTGTCGCTGTTCGGAGGACTCGACGTCGCGCTCGGGATGATCGAGCAGGAGGGCCTGGAGAACGTCTGGGCGCGCCACGAGCTGCTCGCCCGCGCCACGCGCGCCGGAGCGCTCGCGCTCGGCCTGGACCTCTACGGCGACCCCGACGACCGCTCGACCGTCGTGACGGCGATCGACCTGCCCGGCGACGTCGACGGCGGCAAGGTCCCCGGGGCGCTGCGCAAGCTCGGGATCACCGCCAACGGAGGCCAGGACGAGCTCAAGGCCCGCATCCTGCGGATCGCGCACTGCGGCTACTTCGGAGCGTTCGACATCCTCACGTCGCTCTCGGGCCTGGAGATCGTGCTGGATCAGCTCGGCCGCGACGTCGAGCACGGCGCCGGGGTGGGCGCCGCGCAGCGCGTGTTCCTCGAGGCCGGCGTCCTCGCGGCCGCGTGACCGTTCTCGGCGAGCCCTACCGGATCCTGGTCGCGGAGAAGATCGCCGACGCCGGCGTGGCGCTCCTGCGCGAGCGGTTCGACGTGGATGTGGCGACGGACCTCTCGGCGGACGAGCTGGCAGAGCGCATCGGCGGCTATCACGGCGTGCTGATCCGATCCGCCACGCAGCTCACGGGCGACGTGATCGGCCGCGCCGAGAAGCTCAAGGTCATCGGGCGGGCGGGGATCGGCGTCGACAACGTCGACGTGGCGGCGGCGACGAAGCGCGGGATCATCGTGGCCAACGCGCCGCAGTCGAACATCGTGGCGGCGGCGGAGCACACGATCGCGTTGATGCTGGCGCTGGCGCGCAACATCCCGCAGGCGCATGGGTCGTTGACGTCGGGGAAGTGGGAGCGGTCGCGGTTCGGCGGGGTGGAGGTGTACGAGAAGACGCTCGGCGTCCTCGGCTTCGGCCGGATCGGGCAGCTGGTCGCCGCGCGCGCGAAGGCGTTCGGGATGCGGATCGTGGCGTTCGATCCGTTCGTGAGCGCAGAGCGGTTCCGCGAGCTCGGCGCCGAGAAGGCCGACTCCTCCGCCGACCTGTACGCGCAGGCCGACTTCGTCACGGTCCACCTGCCCACGACGCCGGAGACGCGGGGCTGGTTGAACGCGGAGGCGTTCGCGCAGATGCGCGACGGCGTACGGATCGTCAACTGCGCGCGCGGCGAGCTGGTCGACGACCGGGCGCTGAAGGACGCGCTGGACTCCGGGAAGGTGGCCGGGGCGGCGCTGGACGTCTTCCCGTCCGAGCCGATCACGGACTATCCGCTGTTTCGTGGCTATCCGAACGTGGTCGTGACGCCGCATCTGGGCGCGTCGACGACGGAGGCGCAGGATCGCGCGGGCGTGCAGACCGCCGAGCAGGTGGTCGCGGCGCTCACCGGCGGAGTCGTCTCGACCGCGGTGAACGTGCCGGCGATCTCCGCCGAGGACATGGGCATCCTCGGCCCGTTCCTGCCGCTGACCGACCGGCTGGGCCGGCTGGCGATGACGCTGGCCGAGGGCTCGAGCGTCGACCGCGTCGAGGTCGAGTACTTCGGGCGCATCGCCGAGCGCGACACCCGCCTGCTCACGCTCGCCGTCCTGCAGGGCGTGCTCGCCGGGCACTGCGAGGAGGACGTCAACCTGGTCAACGCGCCGAGCCTGGCCGAGGAGCGTGGCATCGGCGTCTCCGAGCGCAAGCAGACCGCGGCGCGCGACTTCACCGACCTCGTGCGGATCTCGATCGTGTCGGGTGACGAGCGCTACCGCGTGGCCGGCACCACGCTCGGCCGCCAGGACCGTCCGCACCTGCTCGAGGCATGGGGCCAGCGCTTCAACCTCCAGCTCGAGGACGGCGCCCACCTCGCGCTGTTCCGCTACCGCGACCTCCCGGGCATGATGGGAAGGGTCGGGACCGTGCTGGGAGAGCGCGGCGTGAACATCTCCTCGGCCGCGGTCGGCCGCCAGCCGCCCGTCGAGGACGGCCGCCGCAACGAGGTCGCCGTGATGGTCGTGACGACCGACTCGCCGGTCCCGCGCGACGTCGTCGCGGCGATCGCGCAGTCCGACGGCTTCCTCGCCGGTCGCGCGGTCTCGCTGTAGCTCAGCGCCCGGCCCCCAGCGCCCGAACCGCTTCGCGCGCCGGCACGTCGCCCGCGAGCACCTCGAACGTCGCGTGGATCGAGCCCGGCGCCTGCAGCGTCTCGGCGAGCACCAGCGCGACGTCGTCGCGCGGCACCGGCCCGCGGCGCCCGAGCGCGCTCGACACGTCGACGAGCCCGGTGCCCGGGCCGTCCTGCAGGCTCCCGGGCCGCACGATCGTCCAGTCGAGGGTGCTCGCCGCCACCCGCGCGTCGGCCTCCGCCTTGGCGCGCAGGTACGGCCGCATCGCCTCAGGACCCGCGTCGGGGTCCTGGGCGCCGATCGAGGAGACGATCACGAAGCGCGCGACGCCGAGCGCCTCGGCGGCCTCGACGCACTTGACCGCCGCACCGAGGTCGACGGTGCGCTTGCGCTCCGTCCCGGAGCCGGGGCCGGCGCCCGCCGCGAACACGATCGCGTCCGCGCCGCCCACGTGCGGGGTCACCTCGTCGCGCTCGAGGTCGCACAGGACCGACACGCCGCCGTCGGCATCGAGGTCGGGCGCGTGATCGGGGTTGCGGATCAGGCCCCGCGCGGTGTGGCCGTCACGGGCGAGGAGGCGGATGAGGCGACGGGCGATCTGCCCGTGGCCGCCGGCGATCAGCACTTCCATGGCCTCCGAGCCTACCGATGAGCGCGGTGCTCGGCGTCCAGCCGCTCGTCGACATAAGCACAATATGCGTGCTTATCTCGACGGGGCGTTCGCGCCGTGTGCTCATGTCGACGAGGCGTTCGCGCCGGGAGCTATTCAGCGCACGACGTGCAGGCCGAGCAGGCCCGGCAGCGCGGCCAGCCCCGCCGAGATCGCGTCGGGACGGCGCCCGGCCTCCTCGGCGGCCTCCTTGCGCACCAGTGCACGCCGGATGACGGCGGCGCCCGCGATGCGCAGCGGCTCGGGCGGGACGCGGCGCGGCGGCGGGTCGACGAACGGGAGCCGGGTCACGTCGTCGCGGCGGTCGAGCGCCAGCGCCGCCAGCGTGCGGCCGAACAGGTGCGCGGGGCCGACGCCGTTGCCCGTGAACCCGAACGCGGCCCAGGCCGACAGCGCGGGCAGCCCGACGATCGCCGGGCGGTGCGTCGGGGAGACGTCGATCGGCCCGCCCCACGCGTGCGCCATCCGGCGCCCTTCGAGCTGCGGGAAGAAGCGCACGAGGTCGCGCCGGACCTGCTCGACGACCTGGCGATCGACCTCCATGCGCCCGCGCGACCGGGCGCCGGCCGCCATCCGCCCGCCGGCCCAGCCGAACAGGATGCGACCGTCGCGCGTGGTCCGCGTGTAGTGCAGCAGCGATCGCGCGTCGGAGATCGCCTCGCCGCCGTCCCAGCCCAGCGCCTCGAGCACGTCGGGCACCGGCTCGGTGCAGAGGATGTGGCTGGAGGACACGGTGAGGCGGTTGCGCAGCGGCGCGAGCGTGCCGGTCGAGGCGTTGACCGCCAGCACGGCCGTCGCGGCCCGCACCTCCCCGCGCGCCGTCCGCACCGCGATGCCGGCGGGCACCGGCCGCATCCCGACCGCGCGGCTGCCCTCGAAGATCCGCGCTCCGCGTGCGAGCAGCCGCTCGCGCAGGCCGAACGCGAGCCGCGCCGGGTGCACGGTCGCGACGGCCCGGACGAACACGCCGTCGCCGAACACCGGCGAGGCGCAGCGCGCACGCGCCTCAGCCGCGCTCTGGCCCAGCACCCGCTCCCCGTCGACGGCCTCGGCGGCGACGCGGCCCTGCGCAGGTGCGGTGCGGACGCACAGCTCACCGCCCCGGCGATACCACGCGTCGACGCGCTCCGCCTCGCACCAGGCGCCCAGCGCGTCCACCGTCTCGCGTGCCGCGGCCAGCCACGCCTGCGCGTCCGCGTCGCCGTAGGCGCGCCGCAGCGCGGGCGCGCTGAGGTCCATGCTCGACACGAAGCCGCCGTTGCGCCCGCTCGGCCCGTGCCCGCAGCGCCCGCCCTCGAGCACCACGACGTCGGCGTCGGGCTCGGCCGCCAGGACGTGCCACGCGGTCCACAGCCCGGTGTAGCCGCCGCCCACCACCACGACATCGGCGCGGTGGTCGCCCGTCAGCGGCGCCAGCAGGTCCGGGCTGCCGGCCTCAGCGATCCAGAATCCGTGCGCGTCGTGGCGCATCAGGCCTCCTGCGTCCGCTCGGCGTCGGCCACCGCGGCGCGCTCGACGTCGCGCAGGGCGATCGGGACGTCGACGCCGACAGGATCGCTCGTGAACGTCGGGGCGAGCCCGGCGAGGCCCTCGAGGATCGCGTGGTTGGCCAGGGGCAGGTGCAGCAGCGAGTAGCCGCCCTCGAGCATCGCCACCAGCCGCCCGCCGCACAGCTCGCCGGCCAGCGCCACGGCGCGGTCGGTCAGCGCTCGGAAGCCGGGGACGGTGATCGACATGCGCCCCAGCGGATCGGTCGCGGACGCGTCCTGCCCCGCCGCGATCAGGAGCAGCTCGGGCCGGAACGCCCGCGCGACCGGTTCGACCACGCGCTCGAACGCGTGCGCGTAGCCGTGATCGCCCGTCCCCGCCGGCAGCGGGACGTTGACGTTGAAGCCCGTGCCCGCCCCGTCGCCGCGAGCGTCCCGGCCGCCGCGACCGGCCGGATAGAGGCCGTCCTGGTGCAGCGAGATGGTCAGCACGGACGGGTCGTCGAGGAAGATCTCCTCGCTCCCGTTGCCGTGGTGCACGTCCCAGTCGAGTATGGCGACGCGCTCCAGCCCGTGCACGCGCTGCGCCCAGCGCGCCGCGATCGCCGTGTTGTTGAACAGGCAGAAGCCCATCGCCGTCTCGCGCCCGGCATGGTGGCCGGGCGGGCGCAGCAGCGCGAACGCGTTGTCCACGCTCCCGTCGAGCACTGCCTCGACGGCGGCGAGCAGCCCGCCGGCGGCCAGCAGGATCGCGTCATGCGTGCCCGGGCCGGTCCACGCGTCGGGGCCGAGCTCGACCCGCTCGCCGCTCGCGGCCGCCTCCATGACCCGCCGGACGTGCGCCTCGGTGTGCACCAGCCGCAGCTCCGCCGCGGTCGCGAACCGCGGCGCGAGCTCGGTAAGCTCGGCCAGGACGCCGCTGCGCTCCAGCGCCTGCCACGTGAGGCCGAGCCGCTCGGGACGCTCGAACGCCGGCACCGCCGCCCAGCCCGGCAGCGCCCTGCCCCGCGCCCCGCCGGGCGGGCGATGGCCCAGGCAGCGCTCGTCGTAGACGACGCCCGTCCGGCGCTCAGGCAACGTCGCCCCCAGCGCTGCCCTGCGTGCGCACCGCGCGCCGCAGGATGAGAGCCGAAGCCCCGAGCCCGACCAGCGTGACCCCGAGCATCATCGTCGCCGCGGCGTTGAGATCGGGCCCGAGGCCGAAGCGCAGACCCGCGAGGATCCGCAGCGGCCAGGTGTCGTTGCCGGCGCCCGCGGTGAAGTTGGAGATCACCACGTCGTCGAAGGAGAACGTGAACGACAGCATCGCGCCGGCGACGATCGCGGGCGCGAGCCGCGGCAGCGTGACCTGCCGGAACGTGGCGATCGCGGAGGCGCCGAGGTCGCGGCTCGCCTCCTCCAGCGACGAGCCCATCGAGACGAAGCGGGCACGCACGACGAGCAGCACCAGCGAGGCGTTGAACGTCGTGTGGGCCAGGAACATCGTCACGAGGCCCAGGTCGAACCCGACGTTGACGAAGAAGATCAGCGACGAGACGGCGATCACCAGCTCGGGCACCACGAGCGTGAGGAAGACCAGCACGTCGAACGGGTTGCGCACCCGGCGGCTGACGCGGGAGAGCGCGAGCGCCGCGGCCGTGCCGAACACGGTCGCGACCGCCGCGGACGCGGCTGCGATCTGCAGCGAGCGGCCGATCGCCGACGTGATCGTGTCGTCCTCGAGCGCGCGCTGAAACCAGCGGGTGGAGAAACCCTCGAAGCCGGCGACGCTCGTGCCGGAGTTGAAGGCGTAGACGACCACCACGACGATCGGCGCGAACAGGAACGCGTAGACGAGCGCGCTGTAGCCGCCGAGCAGCGACGGGATCGAGACCAGCCGCGGCACGAGCACCACCGCGGCCGCCCCGAGCACCAGCGCCACGGCGCTGCGGCCCGAGACGTTCCCTGCGCTCAGCGAGTCCGGGAACGCGGCGACGGCGATCAGCCCGCATACGAGACCCAGCGCGCCCGCGAACGCGCCGAGCCGGCGCAGCGCGTCAGGCACCGTACTCCTGCTCGGTCCGCGTGGAGAGGTAGAGGTAGAGCGCGACGAAGAACGACAGCGCGCCCATCACGAGCAGCGCGAGCGCCGAGCCGAGCGCGTAGTCCTGCGCCTCCAGGAACAACCGCTGGATCACGTTCCCGATGAGGTCGACGCGCCCGCCGCCGAGCACGAGCGGGATCACGTACTCGCCCATCATCGGGATGAACACGAGCAGGGTGCCGGTGACGAGGCCCGGCGCGGTCAGCCGCAGGGTGATCTGCCGGAACGCCGCCCACTGGCTCGCTCCGAGGTCGGTGGCGGCCTCCACGAGCCGCCAGTCCATCCGCTCGAGCGTCGCGTAGAGCGGCAGCACGAACAGCGGCAGGTAGTTGTAGACGAGCCCGATCTGGATCGCCGCCGTGGTGTTGAGCAGCGCGAGCGGGGCGTCGGTGAGCTGGAGCGACTGCAGCCAGTCCGAGAGGAAGAACTCGGGCGAGAGCACGATCAGGAACGAGTAGGTGCGGATCAGGAACGACGTCCAGAACGGGACGATGATCAGCGCCAGCAACAGGCCGCGGCGCCGCTCGGGCGCGTAGCGCGCGATCCAGTACGCGAGCGGATAGCCGACCAGCACGATCAGCAGCGTCCCGATCGCCGCGGTGCGCAGCGTGCGCAAGAAGACCTCGACGTACAGCGGGTCCAGCCCGGCCTCGAAGTTCCCGAGGTCGAACCCGTACTGCACCCCGCCGAACCCGAGCGGCGTCGCCACCGCGAACAGCACGAGGAAGGCCAGCGGGATGATGAAGAACGCGCAGTAGAACGCCAGCGAGGGGTAGGCGAGCTGGAACGGATAGCCCGTGTGGTCGGCGGTCTCGGTGCGCGCGGCCCGGCGGATCGCGGCGCCCGTCACGACGAACGCCGGGACGGCGACGAGCAGCAGCGCGACGCTCGGCGCGAGGCCGAGCCCGAGCGTCCCGATCTGCGTGTAGATCCCGATCGCCGCCGCGAGCACGAGCAGCCCGGCGATCGCACCGGCCACGCGACCGCGGGGACGCGCGGTCGCCGGCGGCGCCGCGGTGGTGGCGCCGGCCACCGCCATCGTCAGGCGGCCTTGAACTCCGTGTAGGCCCGGTTGCGCTGCTGGAGGCCCTTCGCGGTCTCGATCTGGGACTCGTAGCCCTGGATCCTCGCGTCCGGGACGTTGATCACCGGGTCGTCGGCGAGCTCCTCCTCGACGCCCTTGATCCCCTGCACCGGCACCGGGTACTGGTGGTAGTTCATCTCCCTGCCGGCGTTGACCGGGTCGAGCACGAAGTCGATCCACTTGTGCGCGGCGACGGGGTGCTCGGACGCGGTCGGGATGGCCCAGCTGTCGACCCAGTACTCCGTCTTGCCCTCGGGGACGAGGTAGACCATCTCGCGGTCCTTCTCGGCCAGGGCGACGATCGCGCGCCGCACGTCGCCGTTCCAGCCCATGCCGAAGTCGATCTCGCCCCGCTGCGCGCGCGGGATGTACGTGGAGTTGATCGTGTCGACGTTCGGCTTGACGTCGATCAGCAGCTGCTTGGCCGCCTCGATCTCCCTCTCGTCCTCGGAGTTGATCGAGTAGCCGAGCGCCGCGAGCGCGATCGCCATGACCTGCGTTCCGCCCTCGAGGAAGTTGACGCGCAGGTCCTTGAACCGCGGCGTCTTGAGCAGGTCGAAGCACTCCTTGATCGTCGCCGGCTGCTCGGAGACCGTGTCTGTCAGCCAGTAGAAGCTCGTGACGCCGTAGTTCTTCGCGACGGAGTAGACGTTGCCCGGATCGAAGTCGGTCTTCGTGAACGCGGGCGAGAGGTTCCCGAGGTTCGGGATCAGCTCGTGCGTGAGCGGGATGATCAGGTCGAGGTCGGCCATCGTCTTGACCGCATAGCCCGACGGCGCGACGACGTCGAACTTCGAGCCGCCGGCCCGCAGCTTGGCGAGCAGCTCCTCGTTGGACCCGTAGCCGGACACCGAGACCTTCGGGCCGTGCTCGGCCTTGTAGGCCTTGTAGTTGGCGGGATCGGAGTAGTCCACCCAGTTGGCCATCAGCAGGTCGCCGTCCTCGACCTGGCCGTCGGCCGGCGTCGGGGGCCGCTCGGCGGACTCCTCGCCTGCGCCGCCGCCGCCACCGCCGCTGCTCGACGTCGAGCCGCCGCAGCCGGCGAGGTAGGCGGCCGCCGCCACGCCACCGCCGGCGAGCAGCGCCTGGCGGCGGGTCACGATGCGCTCCACGCGCCCGCGGTCGGACTCGGGTACCAGGATGCGGAACTCGTCGGGACGGTCGGGGGGCATGCGCTGCGTTCCTTTCGTTCAGGCCTGGACTTCGACGGGTTCGGCCGGCCGGGCGTCGCTCGCGCCGTCGGCGGGACCCAGCAGCAGCGCGGCGGTCGGGCTCCAGGCCAGCCAGAGCTCGTCGCCGGCGCCGATGCCGTCGAGACGCTCGTCGCCGGCGCGGCGCTGGACGGCGACGATCTCATCGCCGGTCTCGAGCTCGGCCACGACCTGCAGGTCGTGGCCGAGCACCATCGCCGTCCGGCAGGTGGCTGGGGCGCCCTCGCCGCGGGCGTTGGCGTGCACCTCTTCGGGTCGCAGGCCCAGGCGCACGCGCTCGCCGACCTGCGCCTCGCGGACGACGCGCCCGATCCCGAAGCGGGCGGCGCCGACCGCGGCGACGAGCGCGTCGCCGTCGCGCTCGAGCGTGCCCTCCAGGTGGTTCATCTCGCCGATGAAGTCGGCCACGAACGGTGTCAAGGGGCGGTCGTAGATCTCCGAGGGAGCGGCGAGCTGGTCGATGTGACCGGCGTTCATGACGGCGATCCGGTCGGCCATCGCCATCGCCTCCTCCTGGTCGTGCGTGACGACGATGAACGTGATGCCGACGTCGCGCTGGATCCGCTTGAGCTCGACCTGCATCGCCTTGCGCAGCTTGAGGTCGAGCGCGCCGAGCGGCTCGTCGAGCAGCAGCACCTTCGGGTCCATCACGAGCGCACGGGCGAGCGCGACGCGCTGCTGCATGCCGCCGGAGAGCTCGGCGGGCTTCGCCTGCTCGCGCCCCGTCAGGCGGACCAGCTCGAGCGCCTCGCCGGCCTGCGCGTGGCGCTCCGCCTTGCCGACCTTGCGCTGCTTGAGGCCGTAGGCGACGTTGTCGAGCACGGTCATGTGCGGGAACAGCGCGTAGGCCTGGAAGACCGTGTTGACGTCGCGCTTCTCGGGCGGGACGCCGACGGCCGAGCGCCCCCCGATCTCGATCTCGCCGTCGCTCGGCTCGTCGAAGCCGGCGATCATCCGCAGCGTGGTCGTCTTGCCGCAGCCCGAGGGGCCCAGCAGCGCGAGGAACTCGCCGGGCTGCACCTCGAGGTCGACGTCGTCGACCGCGATCAGATCCGCGAACCGCTTGGTGACGCCACGCAGCACGACGTCTGGAGTGACCCCTCGCTCCATGTCCGGCGGACCTTACAGACCGCACAGCGCGGGTGTCCCAGGCGGACAAAAGGCCTAGACCCTCTGGCCAAGCGGTCGAGCGGTCGATACTGTGGGCGGCGATGGCGCTCCGTCTTCACCTCGCCCTCCTTCTCCTCCCCCCTCGGGGGGAATAGCGCGTGGCGGCCGCGTAGCCGCAAACCCAACTGGAGAAGGGACCGAGGTGAACCACCAAGGATTGGAGCAACCATGCAGCAGCCCGACCGGGTCATCATCTTCGACACCACCCTGCGCGACGGCGAGCAGTCGCCCGGGATCTCGCTGAACACGGGCGAGAAGCTCGAGATCGCGCACCAGCTGGCGCGGCTGGGCGTCGACGTCATCGAGGCCGGCTTCCCGATCGCCTCGCCGGGCGACTTCGAGGCGGTGCAGGCGATCGCCCGCGACGTGAGCGGACCGGTGATCGCCGGGCTCGCGCGCGCTCATGCGGCGGACATCGAGCGCGCCGCCGACGCGGTAGGAGACGCGCAGCGACCTCGCATCCACACGTTCATCTCGACGTCGGACATCCACATCGAGCACCAGCTGCAGTCGACCCGCGAGGACGTCAAGGTCCACGTGCGCGCGGCCGTGGCGCACGCGCGCTCGTTCGTCGAGGACGTCGAGTTCTCGCCGATGGACGCGACGCGCGCCGACGTCGAGTTCACCGCCGAGGTGCTGCAGATCGCGCTCGACGAGGGCGCGACGACGATCAACGTCCCCGACACCGTCGGCTACGCGACGCCGCAGGAGTACGCCGGCTTCCTGGCCCGGCTCTACGAGCTGGTGCCAGGGCTGCGCGAGGTCGTGCTCTCCGTGCACTGCCACGACGACCTGGGCCTCGCCGTCGCCAACTCGCTGGCCGGCGTACAGGCGGGCGCGCGCCAGGTCGAGTGCGCGATCAACGGCATCGGCGAGCGGGCCGGCAACGCGTCGCTCGAGGAGGTGGTGATGCTGCTGCACACCCGGGCGGCCGACCTCGGCTTCACCACCGGCGTGAACACGCGCGAGATCGCGCGCACCAGCCGCATGGTCTCGCGCCTGACCGGCTACCCCGTGCAGCCCAACAAGGCCATCGTCGGCCGCAACGCGTTCGCGCACGAGTCCGGGATCCACCAGGACGGCATCCTGAAGGACCGCTCGACGTACGAGATCATGGACGCCACCACGGTCGGGCTCGAGGGCAACGACCTCGTGCTCGGCAAGCACTCCGGCCGCCACGCGCTCAAGAGCGCGCTGCAAGAGCTGGGCTTCCAGGTCGACGGCCAGGCGCTCAACACCGCGTTCAAGCGCTTCAAGGAGATCGCGGACCGCAAGAAGACCGTGTCGGCGATGGACCTCGAGGCGCTCGTCACCGACGAGCTCCGCGACGAGCTCCGCTCCTACACGCTGGAGTGGTTCGACGTCGACGTCTCCAACCGGCGCCCGCCGCACGCCCGCGTCGCGGTGCGCACGCCGGACGGCGGGGAGGTGCTCGGCGACTTCACCGGCGACGGTCCGGTCGACGCCATCTTCCGGGCGATCAACACGGCGACCAGGCGCGAGGCGCGGCTGCGGGAGTTCCGCATCGACGCGGTCACCGGCGGCCAGGACGCGCTCGGCGAGGCGAGCGTCGTGCTCGAGCTGGCCGGCCAGTCCGC
>JBPCNM010000018.1:0-2630 GCA_051001255.1 Solirubrobacteraceae bacterium | reverse complement strand
CCGTGCTCGGCAGCTCGACGTCCGGCAGGCGACGGCCGAGGAGGTGCGCGGCGCGACCGTCGTCGCGTGGCGCCGGCAGGTCGGGCGGAAGCGGAGGAGCGTCGGCGATGCTCCCTACAGGTGGCCGACGGCGTCAGCTCTGAGCGGCGGCCGTGCGGGGCCGGGTTGCCGTAACGAAGCGGGCGAGAAGGTCGTGCTGGGCGTCAGCCACCGGCGCGCAACGTGCCGATCCGGGCCGTCACGCCGCCGGCGCGCCGACGCCCGCGCGCGCCGGTCAGGGCGAAGACGAGCGCGAACAGCGAGGCGCCCACGAGGACGATCGTGGGCCCTGACTGCACGTCGAGCTGGTAGCTGAGGTTCATCCCCACGAAACCGCACGACGCGCCGATCGCGGTCGACAGGGCCAGCATGCGCGCAAAGGAGTTGGTGAGCATCCGGGCGACCGTGGGCGGGATGACCAGGGTGGCGGCGATGAGGGTGACGCCCAGGACCTGCATGGTGGCGAGGATCGACGCTGCGAGCGCGACCATGAGCAGGGCGTCGATCCGCGCGGTGTCCACGCCGGTGGCGTCGGCGACCTCGGGGTCGAAGGTGGTGAACAGCAGGGAGCGGTAGCGCAGGAAGATCAGCAGCCCGGTAGCGGCGGCCACGGCGGCGACCAGTGCGACGTCGCCGGCGGAGACGCCGAGGATGCTCCCGAACAGCGCGGCGTCGAAGCTGCGCCCGGTGGTGCCGAACAGCGCGACGAGGGCGAGGCCGAGCGCGAAGGACGCGGTGGTGATTACGCCGATCGCCGCGTCGGAGCCGATGGCGCGGCGCCGTGTCACGCCGTTGATCATGAGCGCCGAGGCGACGCCCCATGCCCCGGCGCCGAGTACGAAGTTCACGCCGAGCAGGGCGCTGGCCGCGAACCCGCCGAAGATCGCGTGCGAGAGCCCGTGCCCGATGTAGCTCATACCTTTGAGGACCACGTACACGCCGACCAGGCCGCAGAGCGCGCCGGCCAACGTGGCCACCGCCAGACCGTTGCGGAAGAACTCATAGTCGAAGGGCCGCAGAAGCTCGTCGATCACGAAGCAGCTCCCATCCCACTCATGCGGTGCGCGCCGCCGTGGTGCTGGTGGTGCTGGTAACCATCGACGATCACGGGCATGCCGGCATGCTCGAGCACCTCCATCGTCGCGCCGTAGGTCTGCTCCAGCACCGCTGGGGTGAGCACGTCGTGCGGCCGGCCCGCGCCGATCACCCGGCGATTCAGGCAGACCAGGCGCGGCAGGTGGGCGGCGATGCCGTTGAGGTCGTGCGTGGTGAGGACGATCGCAAGACCCGCAGCATTGAGGTCGTCGAGCAGATGCAGGATCTCGTGACGCAGGCGGACGTCGACGCCGGACGTCGGCTCGTCCATGAGCAGCAGCTCGGGCCCGCGCAGCAGGGCACGGGCGATGAACACCCGCTGTTGCTGGCCACCCGACAGCTCTCGAATGTGCCGGGCGCCGAGGCCATCGAGTCCGAGCCGCTCGAGCACACGAGCGACCTCGGCGCGCTCGGCGCGGCTGGCCCACGGCACCCGGCGGGCGGGGCGCGCCATGAGCACGCATTCGGCGACGGTGATCGGAAAGCTCCAGTTGACCGTCTCGACCTGCGGGACGTAGGCCATCCGCAGGCCCGGCCGGCGCTGCACCGAGCCCGTGCACGGGTCGATCGTCCCCATGATCGCCTTCAGCAGCGTCGTCTTGCCCGACCCGGACGGGCCGACCACGCCGACGAACTGCCGCTCCGCGAGCGACAGGTCGACGTCGAGGAGGACCGCTTCGGCACCGTAGCGGCAGCTCACGCCCCCCAGCCGGACAAGCTCGCCGTCGACGCCGTCGCTCACTGCGGGTACTCCGCTCGGTCGGGCGCGACGTCGCGCGGCTCGAACGCCTCCAACGCGCTCGCGTCGCCGCCCATCGCTTCAGTCATCGTCACGTAGTCGAAGTGCATCAGCCCGACCCAGGAATGACGGGGATCGCCCGGCTCCTCGGGGAGATCGTCGTCGCGCAGCACGTCGACGTAGCGCACGCCGGTCTCCTTGCCGATCTGCTCGAGCACGGGGCTCGGGAAGACCTCCGAGCCGAACACGGCCGGAACCTGCTCGGCCTTGACCTGGTCGATCAGCCGCGCGACCTCCTTCGGCGTCGGGTCGTCGAAGTTCGAGACCTGGATAGCGCCGATGATGTCCCAGCCGTAGTCGCGGCCGAAGTACGCGTAGGCGTCGTGGTAGGTCAGCAGCTTGCGCTCGGCGCGCGGGATCGTCGCGAACGCGGTGCGCATCACCTTGTCGAACTCGCCGATCCTCGCCCGGAACTTCCCGAGGTTCGCCGCGAAGTAGGCCGCGTTGGCCGGGTCGCGCTCACTGAGGTCGGCGCTCACTATCTCGGCGTACTTCAGCGCGTACTTCGGGTCGGTCCAGAGGTGCGGGTTGGGCTTGCCGCCTGACTTCGGAAACGAGAAGTCGTAGGCGTACTCGTCCTCCGGGATCGAGCGCATGCCGAGCTCGACGATCTCGGCGTCGCCGCCGAAGTTCTCCTTGGCGAGCTCCTTCGTCGGCTCTTCGAGCTTGAGGCCGTTGACGTAGAGCACGTCGAGCT
>JBPCNM010000017.1:0-9743 GCA_051001255.1 Solirubrobacteraceae bacterium | reverse complement strand
CGGCGATCACGAACGCGAGGTGCTCGTCGAAGTCGACGCCCAGGGCGGCGGCGCCCTCGCGCAGCTCGTCGCGGTCGACCGCGGCGGCGAAGGCCGGCGTCTTCATCTTCTTCTTGACCGACTTCGGTGTCAGGCCGTGGATCCCGGTCGGGCGCACGTAGGCGCAGGCCATGACGAAGCCCGACAGCTCGTCGACCGCGAACAGGGCCTTCTCCATCGGCGAGTCGCGCGAGACGCCGAGGAACGACGCGTGGGAGGCCACCGCGCGCACCAGCTCCGGCGGGTAGTCGCGCGCCTCGAGCTCCTTCAGCGCCGCGCGGGGATGGCCGGTCTCCAGGTCCGGGTGGCGCTCGTAGTCGAGATCGTGCAGCAGCCCGGTGATGCCCCACAGCTCCTCGTCTCCCTCGAACCGGCGGGCGTAGGCGCGCATCGCGGCCTCGACGGCGAGTACGTGCTTGCGCAGCGATGCTGACTCCGTCCACTCGCAGAAGAGGGACCAGGCCTCCGGGCGCGAAAGCTCGAGCGACATGGTTGGTACCCTAGCCCAGCTCCCGGGCCGGACCGACGTCCGTCCGAACCACGCGCCCCCACCCCTTATGGAGAAGTTCGTCATCGAAGGCGGCGCGCCGCTGTCCGGCACCGTCGTGCCCGCCGGCAACAAGAACGCGGCCCTGCCGCTGCTCGCCGCGTGCCTGCTCACGGCCGAGCCGATCGTCCTCCACAACGTGCCGCAGATCCGCGACTGCGAGGCGCTGATGGTCCTGCTCGAGGACCTCGGCGTGAAGGTCGACCGGCGCGACGGCAACACGATCGTGCTCCAAGCCGACGAGGTCCGCACCACCGAGGTCGACGCCGACCTGGCCGAGCGGCTCCGCGCCTCCGTCCTGGTCGGCGGGCCGCTGCTGGCGCGCTTCGGCTCCGCGCTGCTGCCGCCGCCGGGCGGCGACGTGATCGGCCGCCGCCGGCTGGACCCGCACCTCGACGCGTTCCGGGCGCTCGGCGCCCACGTGGAGCTCGACCGCGACATCCGCCTCACCGCGCCCGACGGCGGCCTGCAGGCGTGCGACTTCTTCATGGACGAGCCGTCGGTGATGGGCACCGAGAACGCGCTCATGGCCGCGGCCCTGACGCCCGGCTCGACGATCATCCGCAACGCCGCCTCCGAGCCGCACGTGCAGGACCTCGCGCGCATGCTGACGCGCATGGGGGCGGCGATCGAGGGGATCGGATCCAACGTGATGCACGTCCACGGGCTGGACGCGCTCGGCGGCTGCGAGCACGCCGTCTCGCCCGATCACATCGAGATCGCCTCGTTCATGGCGCTGGCCGGCGTGACCGGCGGGGAGCTGCGGATCGAGGACTGCGTGCCCGACGACCTGCGCATGATCCGCCTCGCCTTCAGCCGCTTGGGCCTGCGCTCCGAGCTCGACGGCGACGACGTGCTCGTGCCGGGCGGGCAGAAGCTGGTCGTGAGGCGCGACGCCGGCGACTACCAGACGAAGATCGAGGACGGACCGTGGCCGGCGTTCCCGGCCGACCTCACCTCGATCGTCGTGGCGCTCGCCACCCAGTCGGAGGGCTCGGTGCTGATCTTCGAGAAGATGTTCGAGAACCGCCTGTTCTTCGTGGACAAGCTGATCTCGATGGGGGCGGAGATCACGATCTGCGATCCGCACCGCGCGATCGTCATCGGCCCGCGCCGGCTGCGCGGCCAGCGCGTCTCCTCGCCCGACATCCGCGCCGGCATGGCGATGCTGATCGCCGCGCTGTGCGCCGACGGGCAGACCGAGATCCACAACATCCGCGAGATCGACCGCGGGTACGAGCGCATCGACGAGCGCCTGCGCGCGCTCGGGGCGCGGATCGAGCGCCAGGTCGCGTAGCGTCCTCGCGGTGTCCACGATCCACCCGACCCCCAGCGGGACGCGCGACGTGCTGCCCGACGAGATGCGCGAGGTCGACGCGATCGTGCGGTCGGTCCGCGGGGTCTTCGACGCACGCGGCTACGGCGAGGTGCGCACGCCGGCGCTCGAATACGAGGCGGTGCTGACGCGCGGCGATCCCGCCGCGGCCGAGCCCGCGTACAAGCTGTTCGACGAGCAGGGCAACGTGCTGGTGCTGCGCTCGGACATGACGATCCCGATCGCGCGGGTCGTCTCCACGCGCTACGCGACCGCGAACCCGCCGCTGCGCTTCTGCTACGTCGCCCACGCCTACCGCTCGGTGCGCCCGCAGCGCGGGCAGAACCGCGAGATGCTGCAGGCCGGGATCGAGCTCGTGGGCGTGCCCGAGCACGAGGGCACCGCGGAGACGCTCACCGTGCTGTGCGAGGCGCTGGACGCGATCGGCCTCGCCGGCTACCGGATCGGCCTGGGCGACGCATCGCTCTACCCGGCGCTGCTGGACGCCCACGGCGTGCCGGCGCCGGCGCGCGGGGCGATCCTGCACGAGCTGCAGACGCGCGACTTCGTCGGACTCGAGCGCGCGGTGGAAGCGCTGCGGCTGGGCGCGGAGGCCACCGAGGCGCTGCTGAGCGTGCCCCAGCGGCGCGGCGGGCCCGAGGTGCTCGAAGCCGCCGGCCCGGCCGCCGACGGGCTGCGCGCGGTCGTCGCCCAGCTCCCCGCGGAGGTCGCCGGGCGCGTGATCTTCGACCTCGGCCTGGCCCGCTCGCTCACCTACTACACCGGCGCGGTGTTCGAGGTCTACGACGCCGCGCTCGGGGCGCCGCTGGGCGGCGGCGGGCGCTACGACGACCTGCTGGGCCGCTTCGGCCGCGACCTGCCGGCCGCCGGCTGGGCGCTCAATGTCGAGCGGCTGCACATCGCGCTGGTCGGCGAGCGCCGGGGGGAGCGACTGTGAGCGGCTTGAACGGCCTCACGCTGGCGGTGCCCCGCGGCGCGCTGATGCGCGACACGCTCGAGCTGCTCGACGTGCTCGGCGTCGACACCGCCGAGGTCCGCGCCAACGACCGCAAGCTGCTGTTCGAGGAGGCCGGCATCGTGACGATGCGGCCGTCCGACGTGGCGATCTACGTCGAGGCCGGCGCCGCCGACCTCGGCATCACCGGCAAGGACGTGCTCGCCGAGCAGTCCGAGCGCGCCGTCTACGAGCTGCTCGACCTGCGCTTCGGCCCGTGCGTGATGGTGGTCGCCACGACGGAGGGCGAGGACCGGCTCGCGGAGGCGCTGCGGCGCCTAGGCGTGATGCGCGTCGCGACCAAGTACCCCAGGATCGCGAAGCGGCACTTCGAGCGGACGGGCCGCCAGGCGGAGATCGTGGAGGTCAAGGGATCGGTCGAGCTCGCGCCGCTGACGGGCCTCGCCGAGGGCATCGTCGATCTCACTGCCACCGGCACGACGCTGCGCGAGAACGGGCTGGTCGTGCGCGAGGAGATCCTCGCCTCCACGGCGCGGCTGATCGCCAACCCGGTCGCGCACAAGCTCGAGGCGGCTGCGCTCGACGACCTGGTGGCCCGCATGCGCGAGGCGCTCGCGCGTGGTTGAGCGCCTGGCGGTGAGCGGAGTCGACGCCGGGGCGGTGGCGGCGCACGTGCGCGCGCTCGTGCCCGCTCCGGGGTCGGTGAGCGAGGTCGTCGCGGGGATCGTCGCGTCCGTGCGCGAGGGCGGGGACGCCGCGCTGGCCGAGCACGAGCGGCGCTTCGGCGGAGGTGGCGCAGAACCGGTGCGCGTATCCGGCGACGAGCTGGCGGCGGCGCTCGACGCGCTGGATCCGGCAGTTCGCGGAGGGCTCGAGCTGGCGCGCGCCAACGTCGGCCGCGTCGCCGTCGCCGGCCTGGGCGAGGACGTCGACGTCGAGCTGCCTCAGGGCCAGCGCATCCGCCTCCGCGAGGTCCCGGTCAAGCGCGCCGGCGTCTACGCCCCCGGTGGCCGCCGGCCTTATCCCTCCTCGGTGATCATGGGTGTCGTGACCGCGCGGGCGGCCGGCGTCGCCGAGGTCGTGGTCGCCGCCCCCGCACACCCGGTGATCCTGGCCGCCTGCGCGCTGTGCGGCGCCGACGAGGTCTACCGCATGGGTGGGGCGCAGGCGATCGCCGCGCTCGCTTGCGGAACGGAGACGATCCGGCCCGTCGACGTGATCGTCGGCCCGGGCAACCTCTACGTCCAGGAGGCCAAGCGCCAGCTCTCGGGCCGCGTCGGGATCGACGGCTTCGCGGGACCGTCGGACCTGCTCGTGCTCGCCTCGGCGGGCGCCGACGCGCGCCTGATCGCGCTCGACCTGCTCGCGCAGGCCGAGCACGGGGCGGACTCGCTGGTCGTCGCGGTCTCCGACGACGGGGCGCTGCTGGGCGCCGTCGGGCACGAGGTGCAGGCGCTGCTCGGAGACCGCACGACGGTGGCTGGCGGGCCGAAGCTGCTCGTGGATGCCGCCGACCTGGACGCGGCGCTCGTGTTCTCGGAGGCGCTGGCGCCCGAGCACCTCGAGCTGGTGGGGGAGGCGGCGGAGGCGCTCGCCCCGCGGGTCTGCCGCGCCGGATGCCTGTTCGTGGGCGCCGCGAGCGCGACCGCGTTCGGCGACTACGTCGCGGGTTCGAACCACACGCTCCCCACCGACGGGGCGGCGCGGTTCGCTTCGGGGTTGGGAGTCGCGCACTTCCGCCGTCGCATGAGCGAGGTCCGCGTCGGCGCCGCCGCCGCCGCGCTGGCCCGCGGCGGCGTGCCGGTGGCCGAGGCCGAGGGCTTCCCCGTGCACGCCGAGTCGATGTCCGCCCGGATCCGCGACAATCGGTGACGAGATGAGCCGCAGCGCACAGCTGAGCCGCAAGACCGGCGAGACCGACGTGCAGGTCGGCCTCGACCTCGACGGGGGAGCGGCCGGCGCGATCGCCACCGGGGTCGGGTTCTTCGACCACATGCTCGACCTACTGGCGCGCCACGGCCGGCTCGGCCTCGGCGTGACCGTCCGGGGCGATCTCGAGACCGGCGCGCACCACACGGTCGAGGACACGGGCATCGTGCTCGGGCAGGCGCTGGGGGAGGCGCTCGGCGACCGGCGCGGGATCCGCCGCTACGGCCACGCCGTCGTGCCGATGGACGAGGCCCGCGCCGCTTGCGCGATCGACGTCTCCGGCCGCCCCTACTGCGCGGTCGCCGGACTTGCGCTTCCGCCCGGCGCGATCGCGGGCTTCGAGCACGAGGCGGCCGAGGAGTTCTTCCGCGCCGTCGCGAGCGCGGCGCGGCTGACGCTGCACGTCGAGCTGCAGGCGGGGACGAACGCGCACCACATGATCGAGGCGTGCTTCAAGGCGTTCGCCCGCGCGCTGCGCGTCGCGGTCTCGATCGATCCCGACGAGGCCGACGTGCCCTCGACCAAGGGGACGCTGACGTGACCGTCGCGCTCGTCGACTACGGGATGGGCAACCGGCGCAGCGTCGAGAAGGCGCTCGAGCACGTCGGCGCGCGCGTCGCGCGCACGGCCGACCGCGACGAGATCGCGGGCGCCGACGCGATCGTGCTGCCCGGCGTCGGCGCGTTCCCCGAGGCGATGCGGCGGCTCGCCGGGCTCGGGCTGATCGAGCTCCTACGAGACCGCGCGCGGGCGGGCGTGCCCGTGCTGGGCATCTGCCTCGGGATGCAGCTGCTGTTCGACCGCTCCGACGAGCACGAGGGCGCCGCCGGGCTGGGCCTGCTGCCCGGCGCGGTCGCGCGCCTGGACGCGCCCGGCCTGAAGATCCCGCACATCGGCTGGAACACGGTGACGTTCGCGCGCCCGTCGGCGCTGACCGAGGGCCTCGGCGGGGCGGCGGCGTTCTACCACGTGCACACGTTCGCGTGCCGGCCTGCGGAGGAGAGCGACGTGGTCGGCCGCGGCGAGTATGGCGAGCGCTTCGTCTCGATCGTCGAGCGCGAGAACGTCATGGGCGCGCAGTTTCACCCGGAGAAGTCCTCGCTCGACGGGCTTGCGCTGCTGCGCAACTTCGTCGGGCTGCGTGTGGCCGCATGATCCTGTATCCGGCGGTCGACATCCGCGGCGGGAAAGCCGTGCGGCTCACGCACGGCCGCTTCGACGCGGAGACCGTCTACCACGACGATCCGGTGGAGGCCGCGCAGTCATGGGTGGACGCGGGGGCGCGCTTCCTGCACGTGGTCGACCTCGACGGCGCCAAGGCGGGCGCGCCGGCGTCGATCGAGCACCTGCGCCGGATCGTGGCCGGGACCGGCGTGCCGGTCCAGTACGGCGGGGGGCTGCGCACGGTCGACGCGGTCCGCGACGCGCTGCGGGCAGGCGCCGAGCGCGTGATCGTCGGCACCGCGGCGCTGCGCGACGTTGACTTCCTCGACGACATCCTCGCCGCCTACGGTCCGCGCGTGGTCGTCTCCGTCGACGTGCGCGGGGGCAAGATCGCCACGTCGGGCTGGACCGAGGTGACCGACATGCCGGCCGCTGACGCGATCGGGCGCCTGCACGACCGCGGCGTCGGCTCGTTCGTCTACACCGACGCCGACCGCGACGGGGCGCTCGCTGGCCCGTCGCTCGACGACGTCTCCGCAATCGCGGCGGCCGTCCGGGGCCGCTTCCTGTACGCCGGCGGGATCGGCGCGCTCGAGCACCTGCGCGCGCTGCGCGGCCTGCGCCAGGTCAACCTCTCCGGCGTGATCGTCGGCAAGGCGCTCTACGAGCGGCGCTTCACGATCGCCGAGGCCCAGGCGGCCCTCGACGGGGGTGGCTAGGAGGGCGGGCGGCGCCGGTTCGCGATGTTCTCCTGCCGCTCGCGATAGGTCTGGATGACCGCGACGGCGATCAGGCCGGTGACGAGGGCGGGAAACGCCACGAACCACAAGATCGCGTAGGCGATCGTCGTCTTGGCGGCTTCGCTCAGGGCGAGAAGAAGCATGCTCCGATCCTAGCTCGTCGGGGTCGCGGCCGCACCTTGACGAGATAAGCACACATATCGTGCTTATGTCGTCGAGCGCGACCTCCGCCTACGCTTCCCCGTCGTGCACTACAAGCGCGTGATCCCCTGCATGGACGTCGACGCCGGCCGCGTGGTCAAGGGCACGCGCTTCCTAGACATCCGCGACGCCGGCGACCCGGTGGAGCTGGCCGCGTTCTACGACCGCGAGGGCGCCGACGAGCTGATCTTCCTCGACATCACCGCGACGTCGGACAAACGCGCGACCGTGGTGGAGCTCGCCCGGCGTGCAGCCGACCAGGTCTTCGTGCCGTTCACGATCGGCGGCGGCGTGCGTGAGCTGGCCGACGCCCAGGCCGTGCTCGACGCCGGCGCCGACAAGGTTTCGGTCAACTCCGCAGCGGTCGCCCGGCCGGAGCTGATCGGCGAGCTCGGCGACGTGCTCGGCGCCCAGTGCGTCGTGCTGGCGATCGACGCCAAGCGCGGCGACGGCGGCGGCTGGGAGGTCCACGTGGCCGGCGGGCGCACCGCGACAGGGCGCGACGCCGTCGCCTGGGCGCGCGAGGGCGTCGAGCGCGGGGCAGGCGCGATCCTGCTCACCTCGATGGACCGCGACGGGACGCAGGACGGCTACGACCTCGACCTCACGCGCGCGATCTCCGACGCGGTCGACGTGCCGGTGATCGCGTCGGGAGGCGTGGGCACGCCCGATCACATGGTCGCCGGCTTCGCGGCGGGCGCCGACGCCGTGCTCGCGGCGTCGATCTTCCACTACGGTCGCCACTCGGTGCGCGAGGTCAAGGCCCACCTCGACGCGGCCGGCGTGCCGGTCCGGCGCTAGGGCACGGGCGGTTCGAGCGCGCGATTCCTACGTTGACCCCAAGAATATTGGGGTCAACGTAGGACGCGGCCGCAGTTCATGCATCCGGGCTGCGGCGCGCCGCGCCAGCGCTAGCCACGCTTGTGGGCGTGCCTGCGGTCGACGCAGCGCTCGTAGGAGCGCCGGATCGCGCCCTTGTCCCCCCGGTGCGCGCGCCGCGCCACCCGCGCGCACTCGGCGCGGGACCGCTTGCGGCGCAGCTCCGGACGGCGCGTCACGCAACGCCGGTAGGAGCGCCGCTGCGCGCCCGGCTTGCCGCGGTGGGCGTCCTGTGCGCGCTTGCGGCAGACCCGCCGATCGGTCCGGCGGCGCTCGGCGCGCGCACGGGCCGACTTCGCACGCGCCTTCTTGGTTGCCGCCGAGAGCGGCCGCAGCGCGTAGAGCACGTGGTAGCCGGTCAGGTAGATCGTCTCGCCGTCCGACACGACCGGGTTGTATGACCCGCGCTCGTGCTCGAACACCTTGCGCCCGGTGCGCGCGCCCAGCCCGATCGTCTTGCGGTTGCCGAGGTCGGCGTAGTACACGATGTCGCCGATCACCGTCGCCCCGCCCGAGATCTTGCCGTTGCCTCCGCGCACCCAGCGCACGGCGCCGCTGCGAGCATCCAGCGCGTAGAACTTCCCGCTGTAGGACCCGGCGTAGACCAGCGGGCGCCCGCCGGGAACCTGCGCGACGGCGGGCGACGCGTAGACGTAGCCGCCGGTGCTCTTGCTCCAGGCGAGCTTGCCGCTCCCCGCGGAGAACGAGTAGATCCGCCCGTCGGTGTTGCCGAGGTAGACGCGGCCGTAGGCGACCGCGGGCGTGGAGTAGAAGTTGCCCGCGCCCAGCCCGAAGCGGCCGCCGTTGGTGCTCGCGCGCCACACGGTGGCCCCGTTGCTCTCACGGATCGCGTACACGCGACCGCCGTAGTCGCCGAAGTAGAGCTTGCCGTCGCTGAGGGCGAGCCCGCCCTTCACCGCCCCGCCGGCGCGGATGCGCCAGCGCACGGCACCGTCGTCGGCGTCCATCGCGTAGACGGTCCCGTTCTCCGACCCGAAGTACACGCGCCCGTCCGCAACCAGCGGGGAGGACTCGCTGCGGCTGGCCAGCGGGTGACTCCACCTGATCTTGCCCGTCGCGCCGTCGAGCGCGACGACCCGCCCGACGCGCGAGCCGGCGCCCTCCTCCGTGCGCTGGAGCAGGACCACGTAGACGATGCCGTTCGCGTAGGCGGGTGAGGCGGCCGCGAGGGCGCCGAGCTTGCGCTTCCAGCGCACGTTGCCGGAATGCTTGTCGATCGCGAGCAGCCTGCCGTGGTCGTTGAGCAGGTACAGGCGGCGGCCGCCGATGACCGGTGGGAACTCGAGCAGGACGTCGCCCGAGAAGCGCCAGATCTCCTCGAACGGCGGGCGCGGCGGGTCGTCGAGCGGGAGGTAGCGCCGCCGGTCGCGGGTGTAGCCGTAGTGCGACCAGATGAAGCGGTCGACCGCGCTGGCCCGCTGCTTCGCGTTCGGGTCCCGGGGCTCGACTTCCGTGTCGGGCGTGGCGGACGGCTCGGCCTTGAACTCGACCTCCGGGTTGGAGACGTCGCCTTCCTGCTGGGTGAGGACGAATCCTGCGGCGGCGCCCACCAGCAGCACCATCGCGACCCCGAGCGCGAGCACGATCCGCCGCCAGCGCCGTCTGCGCTCCTGCGGTGGCATGCGGCTCTAGGTTACCGGCGTGACTTCCGGCGTCTTGGACCGCTTGGCCAGACTCGAGGCGGCCGCCCCGGTGCTGGCCGCGCTGGAGGGGGAGACCGGCGTGTGGCTCGTAGGCGGGGCGGTCCGCGACCTGCTGCTCGGCGGCGCGCCCGGCGATCTCGACCTGGTGGTGGAGGGCGACGCCGTGGCGGTCGCGCGGCGCGCCGCGGCGCGGCTGGGCGGCGAGGCGGTGGTGCACGAGCGGTTCGGGACGGCCACCGTGCGCGGCGCCGGCACCGCGTTCGACCTGGCGAGCGCGCGGCGGGAGACC
>JBPCNM010000016.1:0-3002 GCA_051001255.1 Solirubrobacteraceae bacterium | reverse complement strand
GCTCGCCCCAGACGAAGCTCTGGAACTCGTCCGACGTGCCGCCACCTGTCTCCCCCGGAGTGCTCGCAACCGCTCCGCTCGCAGACGACGCCCCCTCGAACGGCGCTGGCGTGAGCGGCTTGGGCGTGTCGCGCTGCTCGGCGGGCACCGAGAGTCTGGCGGCGCGGCGCCAGCGCGGCCCGAGCAGCCCGATGATGAGCTCCTCGAGCTCGTCCCAGGCCTCGTTGGCCGACTGCGTACGTGCCTTCGGGTCCTTGACCAGCAGCTGCTCGACCCAGTCCGAGACCCCGTGGTCGACCGACGGCTCGATCGACCGTACGGGCGGGATCTGCTCGTTGACGTGACGCAGCAGGATCGCCATCGGCGCGTCCGAGTCGTGGAACGGCACCCTGCCGGTGAACAGCTCGAACGCCATGCAGCCGACCGAGTAGAGGTCCGTCCACGGACCGATGTCCTGCGCCATCGCCTGCTCGGGGGCCATGTAGGTCGGCGTGCCGACCGTCGTGCCGGTCGCGGTGAGGAACGCGCCCGTCTGCATCTGGTTCGTCGCCTTGGCAATGCCGAAGTCGGCGATCTTCACGCGCCCGTCCGAGGTGACCATCAGGTTCTCGGGCTTGAGGTCGCGGTGCACGATGCCGTGCTGCTCGGCCTGGGCGAGCCCGGCGAGCAGCCCCTCGAGCACGCCGCCGACCTGGGCGAGGCTCATGCGCCCGACGAACGGGCGCAGCGAGCCGCGCTCGACGTACTCCATCGCGATGTAGGGCGTCCCGTCGTGCTCGAAGTAGTCGTGCACGGTGACGATGTTGGGATGGCTCAGGGAGCCGGCGACGCGCGACTCACGCAGGAAGCGTTGGGCGAACGCCGCGTCGGAGGCGTGGAACGCCGCGAGCTCCTTGAGCGCGACGAAGCGATCGAGGTCGGTCTGGCGGGCCAGATAGACCATCGCCATGCCGCCCCGCCCGACCTCGCGGAGGATCTCGTAGCGACCGACCGTCTTCAGGACGTCTGGCACCGGCTGACGTCCCTGTCATTGCGGATCTGTGGCGCGGCTCTTTCCATCAAGACGGGTCGGGCGTAGTATGCCGCGAGCCAGCGGACTGGGCAACAGGCGCCACGGAGACGCCTTGGACTAGAAGCAGGGATGATGTGAAGCTCTTCGTCGTCGACCCGCACACGATCTACCGTCGTGGATTGGCAGCGTGCCTCGAAGGGCTCCCCGAGGTGAAGTCCGTCGGGCACGCGGACGGCGTCCGCACCGCCTGGGAGGACGAGGCGCTGTTCGCTTCGGACCTCGTGCTCGTCGACCACGCGATGAGCGGCGGGCTCGACTTCCTCGCCGCGGTCGGGGAGGCCACCGGCGCTCCCGTCGTCGTGTGCAGCTCGCTCTGCAGCGAGGACGCGGTGCTGGCCGCCCTGCAGGCCGGCGCCGCCGGAGTGCTGCGCAAGGAGACGCTGACCACCGAGTCGCTCGCCAGCGCGGTCCGCGCGGCCGCGAACGGCACGGGCGTCGTCACGTCCGAGCTGCTGCGCGACCTGCTCGACGGACTGGCGCCGGACGGCTACGAGAAGCCGGTCGCGGCGCGCCTCACCGACCGCGAGCAGCAGGTCCTCTCGCTCATCGCCGCCGGGCACCCGACCCGCGAGGTCGCCCAGCAGTTGTGCTATTCCGAGCGCACCGTGAAGAACGTGCTCCACGACGTCGTGACGAAGATGGGAGCCCGCAGCCGCTCCCAAGCCGTCGCGCACGCGGTGCGCGAGGGGCTCATCTGACCTCGGTCGCCGATCTTCTCGCCGGACGCAGGATCGTGGTCTGCGCCGGCTCCGGCGGCGTCGGCAAGACGACGACCGCAGCGGCCCTGGCGATGGGCGCCGCCGCCCAGGGGGCCAAGGTCGCCGTGGTGACCATCGACCCGGCGAGGCGACTGGCGAACTCGCTCGGCCTGGAGGAGCTCGGCAACGAGCCGCGGCTGATCGATCCGGAGCGCTTCGCCGAGCACGGGATCGAGATGCGCGGCGAGCTGTGGGCGCTGATGCTCGACGCCAAGCGCACGTTCGACGAGCTGATCGAGCACCTCGCGCCCGATGCACGCACACGCGACGAGGTGCTCTCCAACCGGATCTACGCGCAGCTCTCCAACGCGGTCGCCGGCTCGCAGGAGTTCACGGCGATCGCCAAGCTCTACGACCTCGACGCGAGTGGCGACTTCGACCTGCTCGTGCTCGACACGCCGCCGTCGCGCAACGCGCTCGACTTCCTCGACGCGCCCGAGCGCCTCACCGGCTTCTTCCAGGGCCGCGCGATCAAGGTCTTCCTGCGCCCGGCCGGCTTCGGCGGGCGGATCCTCGGCAAGGGCACCGGCGTCGCGTTCGGGCTGCTGCGGCGGGTCACCGGGGTCGACCTGCTCGAGGACCTCTCGGTCTTCTTCCGCGCCCTCGGCGGGATGATCGACGGCTTCGTGGCGCGCGCCGACCGCGTGGCGGCGCTGCTCTCGGACCCGGGCACGACGTTCCTGATCGTCACGTCGCCGCGCCACGATCCGGTCGAGGAGGCGATCTTCTTCCATCGCAAGCTGCGCGAGGCGGGGATGCCGTTCGGCGGGCTGGTGGTCAACCGCATGCACACGGCGCCGGACACCAACGGCGCGCTGCCCGACGAGCTGGTGCAGGAGCTGGGCGAGACGCTGGCCGCGCGCGTGGCGACCTCGACGCGCGAGCTCGCGGCGCTGGCGGATCGCGACGAGGCCAACGTCGCGCACCTGCGCGAACGGCTCGGCGACCCGCCGCTGGTGGTCGTCCCCGAGCGCCAGGACGACGTTCACGACATCGAGGGCCTGGCCCACGTGCGCGCGCACCTGTGGGGCGCCGGCTGAGCGGACGTCCGGGTCAGCCGCCCGCGCCGGCCTGGAGGAACGCCACGAGCCGCTCCAGGTCGGCCGGCGGGATGCGCCGCGCGTAGTCCGCCGGCATCATCCCGGCGTCATAGCCGGCCGCAGCGGCGGCGC
>JBPCNM010000015.1:0-6012 GCA_051001255.1 Solirubrobacteraceae bacterium | reverse complement strand
GACGTGCTCTACCCGCCCCCCTGCGCCTACGACATCACGGCGGCTGAGGCGGCGCGGATGCAGGGGATGTTTGCCCTGCATGGTATCGTCACCGAGCCGCGCGGCGGTGACGTGCGCGTCTCGCCGGCCCAGCCCGCGCAGCCACGGATCCCGCTGCTGCTCGACGCCGACGCGCGCTTCAGCCCGGTGGACGGGCGCCGGGTGGAGGGATGCGGCTGACGAAGCCGCGGGCCGCCGTCCTCAGCAGCCTCAACGTAGCTACGCGGCGGGCCCTCTGCACGCTGCGTGAGGCTGAACCAGTGCGTGCTCGCAGTCCTGGCGTTCCTGCGCGCCGAGGGCACGTGACGCGGGGGGTCCCGTAACCGGGGCGCGTACCGTGAGTAGGTAGAACGACGCGCCACCATGGCGCCGCTTCTCCCCGATGACCAGCCTCCCCGCCAAGTCCCGCCTCGCCCCGCGCGTGGTCGCCACCACGCTGCGCCGCCGCCTGCGGCCGCACGCCCTCGCGGTGCTCCAGACCGCGGCCGCCGCGCTGGGCGCGTGGTGGCTGGCGCTCCTGCTGCTGCCGACCGAGCGGCCGACGTTCGCGTCGATCGCCGCGGTCGTCTGCCTCGGCGTGACCCACGGCCACCGCCGCAGCCGCGCCGTCGAGCTGATCGGGGGCATCGTGCTCGGCATCGCGGTGGCGAGCGTGCTGCTGTTCGTGATCGGCACGGGGCCGCTGCAGATCGCGCTGTTGGTGATCCTCGCCATGACCGCCGCGCTGCTGTTCCGGGGCGGCGAGCTGTTGGTCAACGAGGCGGCGATCTCCGCGATCCTGCTCGCCTCCTTCGAGCCGACGACGAGCGGCTTCTCGGCCGATCGCATCCTCGAGGGCCTGATCGGCGGCGGCGTCGGCCTCGCGGTCGCGTCGTTCCTGCTCCCGCCCGATCCGGTCGCCATGGTCGGCCAAGTCGCCCAGAGCGTGTTCGGGAAGCTCGGCCGCACGCTGGAGGAGACGGCGGCGGCGCTCGCCGCCGGCGATCCGGCTCGCGCGGAGCAGGCGCTGCTCGCCGCCCGCGGGATCGACGTCGAGGCGCTGGAGGAGGTCCTCCCAGTCGCGAGCGAGACGGCGCGCTTCTCGCCGCTCCGGCGCGGCGGCCTCGCCGTCGTGCGGCGCTACGGGCGGACGATGCCGCAGATCGACTTCGCCGTCCGCAACACGCGTGTGCTCGCGCGCTACGCGGCGCGCCAGGTGCGCCTCGGCGAGCCGGCGCCCCAACTCGCCGGCGCGGTGGTCGAGCTCGCCTCCGCCGTCTGGGTGCTGGCCGCGCAGTACGAGCAGCCGGAGCGCGACATCGAGCTGCGTCGCGTCGCGCTGGAGGCGGCCCGCCGGGCACAGGACATCCACGACCGCGAGCCGTCGCTGCTCACGACGCAGATCGTCGGCCAGGTGCGCTCCGTGGCGGTCGACCTCGTCCGCGCGGCCGAGTCGCTCGGCGGCGAGCGCGACGCGCCCAGCTGGGAGATGCCGACCGAAGAGCTGCTCGCGGCCAAGCCCGCGTAGCTGATGGAGCTGGGCGGCGTCATCCCACACGGGCCGGTTCGCGAAGCGTCCTGAGCGCTGCGCCCCATGCCAGCAGCTCGTCGAGCATGGCGGTGACGCTCGGTTCCTGGCCGACGCTCGGCGTGAACGACGTCGGGTCGGTGTAGTCCTGCCAATCGTCGGCGAGCGAGAGCGTCACCTGGGAGCGCACGTCGGCGACCTTGAGTTCGCCCATGACCAGGCGCAGGTGCTCGACGGCGCGGACGCCCCCGTCGGCGCCGTAGCCGACGAATCCTGCCGCCTTGTCGTTCCATTCGGCGAAGAGGAAGTCGATGGCATTCTTGAGCGCCCCGGAGGTCGAGTGGTTGTACTCCGGGGTCACGAAGACGTAGGCGTCGTACGCCCCGATCTTCGCCGCCCACTCGTGGGTGTGGGGGTGGCTGTACTGGCCGGCCATCGGCGGCATGGGCTCGTCGAGGTGGGGCAGCGCGTAGTCGGCGATGTCCACGATCTCGAAGCGCGCGTCATCGCGCCGGACGGCGATGCCATGGACCCAGCGAGCGACCGCGTCGGCCTTGCGGCCCGGGCGGGTGCTGCCGACGATGATCGCCACCTTCAGTGCCCCGATCCGGCTTGACTGTTCGGTGGTGTTCGGCTCGGCGTCTTGCATGTCGGTCACCTTCGGGGCTCGGGGGCTGGTCAGTGCTGCCGTCAGTCGAAGCCGAACGAGTCGACCGCGTGGAGCTCGGTCATGACCAGGGGCTCGGCGCACCGCTCGCCGAGGGTCGTCCGGAAGCGCTGGAACGTCTCCAGCCGCGACAGCTGTCCTGGAGGCCCGCCGCCCAATACGAAGTCCACGAACGTGACCTCGTCGTCGAGCTGGAAGCTCGCCCAACGCACGCCATCGGGTGGGGCCGACTCCATCTCCTCATAGACGGCGCGCAGCAGCTCCAGGTTGCGCGCCACCTGGTCGGGCCTGAGCTTGTAGCGGATCATCACCGCCGGCACTGCGTTCGCCATCTCATTCCACTTTTGTCGGACACGGTGTATTTCAAGCGACAGTGTGTCGTTCACCGGATGCTCTGTCAAGCGAATTTCGTAAGATGGGCTCGTGGCCACCCGCAAGTACGAGCAGCGCTTGCGCGCAGAGGCGGCCGAGGAAACCCGACGCCACATCCTCGACGCGGTCTACGAGCGCCTGCGCGCAGCGCCGTCGGAGCCGGTCAGCCTCGACAAGGTTGCGCGCAAGGCCAGGGTTGCGCGCTCCACCGTCTACCTGATCTTCGGGTCGCGCGCGGGGCTCTTCGACGCGCTCGGCGCAGACCTTCTGGAGCGCGGCGGATTCGAGCGCCTGCTGCGGGCGGCGGAACACCCGGACGCGCGCGAGGGCCTCCGCGGGGGTATCCGTGAAGGCGTCCTGATAGACGCGGCCCATCGCGACGTGCTGCGCGTGCTGCACTCGATGTCCCTGCTCGACACGGACGCGGTCGGCGGGGCGGTGCAGCGAATGGAGCAGGGCCGGGCCGGCGGAATGGCCTACGTAGCGAAACGGCTGGCCGACCAGGGAATCCTGCGTGCGGATGTCACCGTCGACGAGGCCGCCGACCTGCTGTGGCTGCTGACGAGCTTCGACAGCTTCGATCTGCTGTACACCGGTCGAGCGCTGTCGGTCGACGAGGTCGCCAGGACGCTGGTGACGACCGCAGAGCGCAGTCTGTGCCGAGCGGCGGCTGTCGAAGCCGGAGGCACTCGTCACTAGGCGTGAAACGCCGCCAGCCGATCCGCCTCCTCGCCCAGCGCGCGGCGGTCCGCCGCGTCGAGCGGGCCGAACGGGTCGAGCACGACCTTCCCGCGCTCGTGGCGCCAGGTCCCCGCGACGGCGCCGTCGACGAGGAACGTCGGGAACGAGGTGGGCGTCTTCACGCTGAACAGCTTCGGCCGATGCTGCTCGGGCAGCACGCCGGTGCGCCGCGCGTGCACGAGCAGCGTGGCGTCCCACGTGGGGAGGAAGCGTGGCGGCGCGGGCGTCTCGGGGTCGGGCAGCGGGCCGTCCGGGACGTCGAGCAGCTCGTCGCCGTCCTCGCCGCGGAAGCGGCACAGCTCCAGCCGCGCCAGCACGGGGCGCAGCGCGGTGAGCGGGAGGCCGGTGAAGCTGGCGACGTCCGTGCGCGAGGCCGGTCCGAAGCCGGCCAGGTAACGGAGCACGAGGCGCTCGGTGCCCGCCGTGACGGTGGTCCGGGGCGCGCCGATCCAGTCCTCCGCCGCCGCGAAGCGATCCGCGCGGCGGCGCTCCCAGCCCTTGACGCGCGAGCAGCGCCCGGTTGAGCTCTCGCCGGCTGAGGGTCCGCACGTCGGGCAGTCTTGCGGAGCGCGCGCGTCAGCGGGCGCGCAAGGTGTGCAGCATCCGGCGCAACCGGCGGCGCGCAGGGCGGTCCGCGGGGCGGCGCGAGCGGCGGTACTCCGCCAGCGTCGCGCTGGCCGGCAGGCTGCACTCGACGTAAGAGATCGGGTCGCGCTTCATGAGGCCACCGTCGCACCGCCGCCTTGACGCAACCATGGAGGGAGGCTGGCGTCCGCGCGGGGGCCGGCCGCACGCGGGGGTACGGCTAGCCGCCCGTCGCTTGGTCGCCAAACCGTAACGACTTCCCGGCGGCGAGCGATCAAGATGCTCGCAACACCCCATGGATCCCTCCTCGGATCTCAACCAGGCTCAGCCCCCAGGACCGCTCTCCTCTCCTCCCCGGCGTCCGCGGGCGGAGCCGCAGCTTGACGAGACCATCGCGCTCCCTCCCCCGGAGCGCGGCGGTCTGTTCGTCGTAAGGGATCCCCTCCCGCAACTAAGGTCCGGCCTACGCGAGGAGGCGGCATTTGCCCGATGCGGAATCGGCCGCTCAGGTCCAGAATGAACGTATGAGCACAACGACCACCTTCTTCAAGCGCATCCTCGGACCGACCCAGAGCGTCGAGGCCGCCGCCGCTCCCGCGCTGACGCTCCGCTACGCCGTGCAGACCGACGCCGATGCGCTCGACCGCCTCGCCCAGCTCGACGCGCGCCGCGCGCCGCGCGGCGTGGTCCTCGTCGCCGAGGTCGGCGGCGAGCTGTGGGCCGCGATCTCGCTCGACGACCACCACGCGGTCGCCGACCCGTTCCGCCCCACCGGCGAGCTCGTGGCGCTGCTGGTCGAGCGCGCGCGTCAGCTGCGCCGCGCGCAGCGCGGCCGCACCCACGTGCTGCCGCGCGTCTGGCCGGGCACGGGCTACGACCGGCCCGCGATCGGCTGACATTCGCGAGCTGCAGCCCGCGGTCGGGGGCTGGGCTCGAGGTCGGGGTTCGGTGGTATGACTCCGGGAACCTGCAACGAACGCCGCGACGTTGGGGCCTGCGCAGTGTTGTCAGGTCGCGGATAAGGGGAAACGTCGACGGGAGGGACCGACCATGCTTCGAGGGACTATGCTGATCGCGACGGTGCTCGCGCTGCTGCTCGCGCCGGCTGCGGCGAGCGCCGCAAGCAAGCCGGGCGTGAGGACGGGTGGCGTGTCGCTGGTGACCCCGAGCACGGTCACGCTCAACGGGCGGGTCGATCCGAACAACGCGGCCACGACCTACTTCTTCCAGCTCGGCACCACGAGCCTCTACGGCGTCAACACCGCCGCGGGCTCGGCGGGCGGGGGCGGCACCTTGGTCCCGGTGAACGCGCCGGTGACCGGTCTCGCGCCGGCGACCACGTACCACTATCGCGTCGTCGCGCAGAACGCTCGGGGCATCACCAAGGGTGCCGACCGCACGTTCAAGACCAGGGTCCAGCCGCTCGGCGTGACGCTGGCCGCGACGCCGAACCCGGTGTCGCCGCCCGGCGCTCCGGTGACGCTGGCCGGGCAGCTGACCGGCACCAACAACGCCGGCCGCCAGGTCGTGCTGCAGAGCAATCCGTTCCCGTTCTCCCGCCCGGAGGGCTTCCTCGCCGAGGGCAACCCGCAGGTCACCGACGCCGCGGGCAACTTCTCGTTCCCGGTGCTGTCGCTGCCGGTGACCACCCAGTACCGCGTGCTGATGCCGCAGAAGCCCGAGGTCGTGAGCCCGATCGTGGTGGTCGGGGCCGCCGTCGCCGTCCGGACGGACACCCGGAAGGTCGCCCGCCACCGCCACAGCGTCTCGGTGCGCTTCCGCGGCAGCGTGAGCCCGCCGACCGACAGCCTGCGCGTGGACATCCAGAAGCTGCGCGCCGGGGCGTGGACCACGATCGCGCACACGCGCGCCAAGCATGCGACCGCCTCGAAGTCGTCCTATCGCACCCGCGTGCGGCTCTTCCGCAGCGGCCAGTTCCGGGCGGTGGCCGAGGCGGCCGGCCAGTACGTCGCCGGCGCCGGCCGCGTGATCGACATCACGGTCCGCCGCTAGCCCGGTGGCGCGCGACCTTCTTGGTGTCGGTCCGGACCGCGACCGCGGCGCCGACCACCACGATCGGGCTCGTGATCCCGGGCTTCGT
>JBPCNM010000014.1:0-3675 GCA_051001255.1 Solirubrobacteraceae bacterium | reverse complement strand
GCCGCCGCGCCCGCGGCCATGGCGCCGCCGGCATCCCAGCCGCATGGCAACGCCTCGCAGGCCGAGGCGCCCGCGGTCGTCGCCGCGTCGGTGGAGATCGACGGGGGGCCCGCCGTCACCGCGGTCGCCGTGGTCGAGCCCGACGGCACGATCTCGGAGCCCGAGGTGCGCGTCGGCGTCGAGCTCGACCTACCGGGCGTGACCGAGCTGTGGCCGGCGGTCCTGGCCGACGTGCAGGAGCGCTCCCCCATGCTGCACGCGCTGATGGAGAACGCCCACCCGTCCTCGCTGGACGGCGGCGAGCTGACGCTCAGCTGGGCCGAGTCGTCTGCGTTCTACAAGCGCAAGGCGGAGGACCCCGCCTGCCGCGAGCAGATCGCGACCGCCATCCGCACCGTGACCGGCAGCTCGATCCGCCTCGCCTACGCGCTGGCCGACGACGACGCCCACGGGCGGGCGACCGTCGAGGCGCCCACCTTGTCCGACGACGAGCTCATCGACCGCTTCATGCAAGAGTTCGACGCCGAGGAGCTTCCAGCCGAAGAGGAGTCGTGATGCCCCAGCCGCCCAACCTCGGTGCCCTGCTCCAGCAGGCCCAGAAGATGCAGGAAGAGATGCTGGCCGCGCAGGAGAAGCTCAAGGACGAGCTCGTCGAGGCGTCGGCCGGCGGCGGCATGGTCAAGGTCGTCATGACCGGCGACCTGGAGCTCAAGTCGCTCGCGATCGACCCGGACGCGGTCGACCCCGAGGACGTCGAGATGCTCCAGGACCTGGTGATGGCCGCGATCAACGAGGCGCTGCGCCAGGCGATGGAGCTGCAGAGCAAGGTCGGGGGCGCGGGCGGCATGGACCCGTCGGCGGCCCTCGACGCGCTCGGCGGGCTCGGCGGCCTGGGAGGCCTCGGCGGAGGCGGAGGCGGAGGTGGAGGCGGAGGCGGCGGCCTGCCGGGCGGCCCGCCCAACCGCGCGGCGCGGCGCAAGCAGAGGTAACCAGCTGCTCGCCCCGCCCGTCCAGCGCCTGGTCACCGAGCTCGGCAAGCTCCCCGGCATCGGCAACCGCACCGCCCAGCGCCTGGCCTTCCACCTGCTGCGCGCCTCACCCGAGGACGCGCACGCGCTGGCCGACGCGATCCGCGACGTCAAGGAGCGCATCACGCTCTGCGAGGTCTGCTTCAACCTCGCCGAAGGCCCGCGCTGCACGATCTGCCAGGACGAGCGCCGCGACCCGGCCCTGATCTGCGTGGTCGAGGAGCCGGGCGACGTGATCCCGGTCGAGCGCACGCACGAGTACCGCGGGCGCTACCACGTGCTCGGCGGCGCGCTCTCGCCGATCGACGGCGTCGAGCCCGAGAACCTCAAGATCGCCGAGCTCTATGCGCGCGTGGAGCGTGCCGACCCGCCGGTGCGCGAGGTCGTGCTCGCCACCAACCCGACGACGACCGGCGAGGCGACGGCGCTGCACATCGCCGACGGGCTCCGCGACCGGGCGCCGGAGGTGGCGGTCACCCGCCTGGCCTCCGGCCTGCCGGTCGGCGGCGACCTGGAGTATGCCGACGAGGTCACCCTCGGCCGCGCGTTCGCGGGTCGCCGCGCGGTGTGACGGCGTTCAACTCACGGGGCCGTAGACGCCTCGGCGCGGGCGGCTGATGCGCCCTTGCTTGACGCCCGCGCGCAGCGCGCGGGAGAAGCGGCCGGGACCCCGGTACTTGCAGCCGACGAGCCGGCCGAGCTCACGCCGACGCAGCTCACCCTGGTCCTGGACCGCGCGCTCGAGCATGTCGAGCTCCCGGTTCAGGTAGTAGTCGTTCTCCTCCGGGTCGGTGCCCGAGCTGGAGAGCATCGGCGACCAGCCCGTGCTCATGCCTAACCCCCGCTCTTCTCGGTTGGGCGGTCGCGTTCGAAGCGATCGCCGCCACCTTCGCCGGACTCGATCGGCGCCGCGTCCTCGCCCTTGAGCTTGTCGAGGTCCAGGTCGCCCTCACCGTCGTCCGAGGCCTCGGCGTCCTCGGCCGTCAGCGGCTTGGCGATGTCCTCGAGCTGCTTGCCGGCCGCATCGATGCCGAGCACGATCTCCACGATCCCCGCCCCGACCATCAGCGCGGCGCCCAGCAGATAGCCGTACATCACGTTGGTCTCCCCGCCCGAGTCGATCAGCCTGCCGAACAGCGGCGGGCCGGTGATGCCGCCGATCGCCGTGCCGACCGCGTAGAAAGAACCAGATCGCCATCGCCCGGGTCTCCATCGGGAAGATCTCGGACACCGTCAGGTACGCGGAGCTCGCGCCCGCCGAGGCGAAGAAGAAGATCACGCACCACGCGGCCGTCTGCGACGTCGCCGTGAGCGTCCCGCCGTTGAACAGGACCGCCGTGATCGCGAGCAGGACGCCCGAGACGATGTACGTGCCCGCGATCATCGGCCTGCGCCCCACGGAGTCGAAGAAGCGCCCGAGGATCAGCGGGCCGAGGAAGTTGCCGATCGCGAACGCAAAGATGTAGTAGCCCACCGAGTTGGCGCCGACGCCGTAGAACGTGTCGAGCACCAGGGCGTAGGTGAAGAAGACCGAGTTGTAGAGGAAGGCCTGGCCCACGAAGAGCGACAGGCCCAGCACCGTCCGCTTGGGGTAGAGCTTGAAGACCGTCGTGGCGACGGTGCCGAAGCCGATCGCGCGGCGCTGGCGGATCTTGATCGTGCGGCGCGGCTCCTCGATCTCCTGGCCGGTCCAGGAACGAGCCCGAGAACGCCGTCGCCACCGTGGCCGCCAGGTACACCAGCAGCGTGAGCATGAAGAGCTTCTTGCGCCCGATCCGGTCGGCGAGGTGGCCGAAGAACAGCGCGCCGACGCACGCGCCGGCGACGTAGATCGCCGCCGCTAAGCCGATCTGGGACTCCGTCAACTCGAGCCCCGAGCCCTCCTCGGTCAGGCGGCTCGCGATCGTGCCGACGATCGTGACCTCGAGCCCGTCGAGGATCCACACCGCGCCCAGGCCGACGACCACCAGCCAGTGCCACTTGGCTCACGGGAGCCGGTCCATCCGGGACGGGATGTTGGTCTCGATAGTCCGCAGCTGGACTGGACCTGATGCCGCGGCGATCACTCCCTCGGTTCAGCGCTCTGACGTCCCGGAGTACCCCGCGTGCGTAACGATGCACACGAAGGGGTAGGCAGCGGACCTGGTGGACGACGACGTGCACGAAGCGCAGGACGACGACGCGGCGGCCGCTCCGGCCCCGGGCGCCAGCGAGCGCTGCCCCGAGTGCGACGGCACCGGCAAGCGCGAAGGCCGCGAGTGCCCGGCCTGCGAGGGCACCGGCAACGTCATGCGCGGCTTCGGCGGCGGCTGAGCCGCTCCGCCTCCGCTTCGTCCCGGGTGGGCGGCGGCGCGTCCGGGCGCGGCGGCAGCGGCACGTCGGGCGTGCGGGCGATCAGCAGCGCGTGCACGACGTGGCGGAGCGCCACCGGGAAGCGCGTGCCGGGCGGCGGCGGGGCCAGCTCGGCGTCGTAGTGGTCGAGCGCCTCGAGCACCGCCGCGAAGACGGCGGCCTGTGGCCCGTCGGTCCCGACCGCGCACGAGAGCCGGGCGAGCCCGAGCGGCTCGGTCGGGTCGGCCTCGCCGACGATCCGCGCGAAGGCGCCCGTCAGGTGGCTGGCCGCGCGCTCGAGCAGCGGGTGCAGCCC
>JBPCNM010000013.1:0-6881 GCA_051001255.1 Solirubrobacteraceae bacterium | reverse complement strand
TCCTCCTGCAGATCCTGGAGGACGGGCGCCTGACCGACTCGCAGGGCCGGACGGTCGACTTCCGGCACGCGATCGTGATCATGACCTCGAACATCGGGGCGTCGGAGATCGCGCGCAACACGCCGCTGGGCTTCGCCGTCTCCGACGACGAGACGGGGATCACGTACGACGACATGAAGACGCGGATCATGGGCGAGCTCAAGAAGGTCTTCCGGCCCGAGTTCCTCAACCGCATCGACGACGTCATCGTGTTCCACAAGCTGCAGAAGGAGGAGATCAAGCAGATCGTCGACCTCCTCCTGCGCCGCATCCGCGGCTCGCTCGCCGACCGCGAGCTGCAGCTGGAGCTGACCGAGGGCGCGGAGGACTTCCTCGTCGACAAGTGCTGGGACCCGGCGATGGGCGCACGCCCGCTGCGCCGCGCGATCCAGCGCTACATCGAGGATCCGCTGGCCGACTTCGTGCTCAAGTCCGAGCTGATCGCCGGCGGGACCGTGATGGTCGAGCCCGCGCCCGAGGGCGACGAGCGCGAGATGCTGCTCTCCGTCATCAAGCCCGAGAAGCCCGTCCCGGCCGCGGTCGGCGGGCGCGAGGGCGAGGAGGAGAAGGGCGTCGACGACGGCGGGGCGCTGGACCAGCCGGCCGTCGAGCCGCCGCCGGCCGAGTAGTTTCGCCTGCCGGGCAACCGCCTGACGGCGGCCGGGGAATCCCGGCCGTCGCTCGGGCGGGTTGGACTCGGAAACGGGTTTCGCCTGGCAGGCACCGCCTGAAGGGTCGCCTGGCAGGCACCCCTGTTGGAACGGCCGGGTCAACCCGGACCGCCGCGGGGCGGTGCCGAAAGGGTTTCGCCTGGCAGGCACCGCCTGTGGGAACGGCCGGGTCAACGCGGACCGCCGCGGGGCGGTGCCTTCGGCGACGTTACGGGAGGTCGCGCAGCAGGCGGGTCGCGACGCCGCGCAGCGTCCGCTTGCCGTAGGCGTGATCGGGGCTGCCGGTGGTGAGGATCGCGAGCGCAACGCGCTCGTCGCCGCGGCGCAGCAGCGCCACCTGGTGGTCGACGAGGCCGGTGCCCGAGCCCCAGCCCCCCTTGAAGTGCAGCCTCCAGCCGGCCGGAAGCCGGGCTTTCGCGATGCCCCAGCGCTGCTTCGGGACGATCGTCCTCAGCAGCTCCATCGCCACCGCGCGATGGCGGCGCGGCACGAGATCCTCGAAGTGCAGCCACATGCGCGTCTGATCACGCGCCGTGATGCGCGACAGACCCCATGTCGGGTGCGTGGCGAAGCGCGTCATCCCGGCCCGCTCGGCGACGCGCCGCAGCGCGCCGTTCCCCACGATGTCGCGCACGCGGGTGGCGGCGACGTTGTCCGAGCGGCGGATCATCGGATCGAGCAGCGCGTGGTCGGCGGGCCTGAGCGCGCGGGTGCGGACGGCGCGCCGATCGAGGTAGGCGAGCATCAGCATCGCCTTGACGACGCTGGCCGAGGCGACGGGGCGATCGGCGTCCAGCGACCAGTGCTCGTTCTCGGTCCGCACGTCGAAGGAGACCTCCCCGGCGCGGCCATCCGCGAACGCACGCGCGGCGTCCACCTCCGGCGTCCAGCCGGCCGGCGGCGCCGCGGCGGCCGGCGCGGCGGCGAGCAGGCACGCGAGGGCGGCGATGACCGGCGCGTGGCGCACGCCGCTAAACCTAGCTCGACTGGAGCGGCAGCTCCTCCTCCAGCGTCTCGAGCACGTGGTCGGCGCCCGCCTCGCGCAGCGCGGCGGCGTCGTGGTGTCCGGTGGCGACCCCGATCGCGGTGCAGCCGACGGCGTGCGCCGCGTCGATGTCACGCGGCGTGTCGCCGATCACGTAGATCCGCGTGTTGGGAACGTCCTCGCCGAGCATCGCCTCGCCGCGCGCCACGGCCTGGCGCACGATCTCGGGCCGGTCGACGCCCGCGCTGGCGTAGCCGCCGAACGTGAACCAGCGCATCAGGTCGCCGCGCGCCAGCTTGACGAACGCGGCACCGTCCCCGTTGCCGGTGATGATCCCGAGCAGATGGCCGTCGCGGCTGAGCTGCTTGAGCCGCTCGGGCACGCCGGGCAGCACCCTGTAGCCGGCGCTCTCCGCGACCGCCTCGGGGAGGTACTCCAGCCGGCGCTGGACGACCTGCGCCAGCTCGTGCGGAGAGGGCTTGCGGTGCAGCACGGCCTCGAACGTCTTCGCGCCCACGTCGGGGTCGGTCATCCCGGCGTCGGTGAACTGGCCGATGTCGGCCGGATCCCGTGCAGGTCGTCGAACGCGCGCCGCCAGGCGACCGCGCCCGCGCCGCCCGTGGAAACCAGCGTGCCGTCGATGTCGAACAGGAGGATGCGGTGGGTGCTCGCCATGACGGGTGTGTGCCCTCAAAGCCGCCGGAATACCACGCGAGCCGCCGGAGGCACCCGCTACGGCGCGCGGCCCTGCCAGCGGCGATACGCGGCGACGACGAGCCCCATCTGGCTGCCCCCGGCGAACGTGAGGTCGGCGAGCGCGACCTCGTACACCGTGCCGCCACGCTTGACGCGAGCGGTCAGACCGGTGCGGGCGTCAGGTCCCGGATCGACGCCGATGACCTGCACGTCGACGCCGACAAGCCGTGCGACGTCGGGACGCTGGAGTGCTTCCTAAGCGCCGACGAGAAGGCCGGAGAGTTGCTCCTCGTCGTCGTGGGCGTCGACGGTGAGCTCGTCGATAAGCGCGTCGAGCTCACTCAGCCGTGGCGTCTCGGTCATGCGGCGTGGCGGGCGTCCGGATCGGGGGTCAGCCCGCGGCGAGGCGCTTCGTCCCGCAGCTCCGGAGCGAGCATCCGGGCGTCGACGACCTGGCCGTAGACCGCGACGAGCGAGGCGAGCGGATGCTGCTCGAGCATCGCAGCGCGTGTCAGGTCGGGCTCGAAGACTCCGATATGGAGAGCCTCGTTGATGCGGGCGGCCTTGTTGGCCATCGTGGTCTTGACCACGCCGAGGCACGCGGCGAGCTGGTCGGCGGTCAGGTGCGGCTGCTGAGAGCGGTCGAACAGGAAATTGACCTGCGCGACGACGTAGATCGCACCGGCCGCCCAGATCCGCGCATCACCGCGCACCAGCGGCGACGACGGCCGCTTGCGCGCCAGCCGTCCGACGAGCTGGCGGCACAGTTGCGCGTACTCGCCGTCGAGATGGTTGGCGCAAGCGTCCTCGGTGATCGTCAGGATCTCCCGGGCGCGGTCGCGCAGCGCGACCGGGATCCGCAGTTCGGCGAGGTCCGCTTCGGTCATGCCCGGAGTCTCGCAAGCGGTCCGGACGGTCCGCGACCGTGCGGTCCCCATGCGGGCACCCGTCGACGATCAGCTGCAGCGCCCGCGAGCGCCTGGGTGGCGCTGGACCGTGAGCGCGCCGAGGTGCGCGCGATTCCCGATCGCCTCATCGCCGCCGGCCAACGGATCACGCCCAGTCAGGCGCCACTCGAGCCACCTCGGACTCCGATAGCTCGAGCCCCGCGTCGTCGAGCGCTCGCATCACCCTGTCGGCCGCCTCGCCGGGGAAGTCGGGTGCCCAGGACAAGAGCAGGTCGTCGCGCCCGGTGCGCTCCACACAGCGGTACAGCCCGTCGAGGACCCCAAGCGCGAGCTCGCGGGCAGCCTCCGACAGGCCGAGCCTCGCCCGCCTGACGATGTCCTCGATCCATGGCTCGACGGCCTGCTCGAGCAGCGCCCACGCGGCCTCGGTCGGCTCGACGTAGCCGTACCGCGTCCGGCCCGCGTGCGCGGCCAGCTCCTCCTGGCTCAACCCGACCAGCACCTCGAGCACCGCGTGAGCGACGCGGCGCGCGTCGACATGAGCCAGCCGTAGGCGCGCCACATCCTCCGCCACGGCACGAATCCGCGCGTCGTCGGCAACCAGCGCGTCGAGCACCGCAGCCTTCTCGGCGTCGGTCAGCGCCGACAGCACGGACGCTCCTACCTCAGGCCTGCGCTCACTCACCTCCTCATCATCCTCGAAGCTGCGCAGCCGATGCCAAGCGTCCAGAACGTCGACTGCGTGTTGAGCGCGCCATCCACCGGCGGCCCGAACGGCGTGCACACCGGGGCCTCGGAGTTGCCGGGCTGATCCGGGATGACGTCGACTCGACGAGCGCTTGCCCTGAGGCCGCCGAGCCCGGCCCGGCTCCTGACGACCGCGCCGGTGACGGTCCCGGCCAGCCCACGCAGCAGCCGCGCCGCCGCGCCCTGGAGCGTGGCGGCGCCGTAGCCGTCGGACGGGTTGTCGGCTGTCAGCACCGCGACGGAGACGCGCAGCCTCTCGTTGGTGAGCAGCGCGGCCTGGTGGTCGACCTGGCGCGTGGCGCCGCGGCCCCAGCCGCCTTTGAGCGCGATCGCCCAGCCGGCCGGCAGCGCCGCCGCGATCCCCCAGCGCTGGCCGGCGACGACGCCGCGCAGCAGTCCCATCGCGTCGGCGCGGTGGCGGGCCGGCACCAGGCGGTCGATGCGCAGGAAGAAGCGCGCCTGGTCCCCCGCGGTCACGAGCGAGCCGCCCCACACCGGATGCGCGACGAAGCTGCGCATGCCCGCCCGCCGGGCCAGCGCGCGCAGCGCGGGCAGCCCGACACGTGCGTGCACGGCGTCGGCGGCGCGGTTGTCGGACCGGCGGATCATCGGGTCCAGCAGCGCACGCTCGCCGGCCCGCAGCGCCCGCGGGCGCACGTCGGCGCGCCGCAGGTAGGCGACGAGCAGCATCGCCTTGACCACGCTGGCCGACCGGTAGCTCGTCGTGGCGCGCCAGCTCCACGCGCGCTGCTCGGTGCGCACGGCGAAGCTCACGTCGCCCGTCCGCTGCGCCGCCCATGCGCGGGCGGCCGCGACATCGGGCCGCCAGCCCCGCGGCGCCTCGGCGGCGGCCGGCGCGGCGAGCAGTCCGAAGACGATCGCGGTGGCGGCGATGCGGCGCACCGCCCCGCAGGCTAGCCTCTGCCAGGTGCGCGACGCGGAGTTGCCGATGGGTCCTTCCACGCGCGCGGTGCACGCCGGGCTGCCGCCCGCCGAGCAGGGCGCCCCGCTGCTGGGCGGCCCCGTCTTTGCCGCGCCATATCATCTGCAGGGCGCCAAGGACGCCGCCCCGTTCGGCTACGCACGCGACGGGAATCCCACCTGGTCGGCGCTGGAGGCGGCCCTCGGCGAGCTGGAGGACGCCGAGAGCGTGCTGTTCTCCTCCGGGATGGCAGCGCTGTGCGCCGTGCTGGAGCCGGCGCTGAACGCCGGCGACGTGCTGGTCGCCGTCGGCGACGGGTATCCCGGCGTGCGCGGCGTGGCGACCGAGCGGCTGGCGCCTCGCGGCGTCGAGGTGCGCTTCGTGCCGACCGCCACCGAGGCGATCGTCGCCGCCTGCGACGGCGCCACGCTCGTGTGGATCGAGACGCCGTCCAATCCCGCGTTGGACGTGTGCGACATCGCCGCGGTGGCCGCGGCGGCTCACGCGGCCGGCGCCCGGCTGGCGGTCGACAACTCGCTCGCCACGCCGCTCGGGCAGCGGCCGCTCGATCTCGGCGCCGACGCCGTCTGCTACAGCGCGACCAAGACGCTCTCCGGCCACTCCGACCTCGTCCTCGGCACGGTGAGCGTGCGCGATCCGGAGTGGCTGGCGGCGCTGCGCCGGCACCGCTCGCAGGGCGGCGCCATCGCCGGGCCGTTCGAGGCGTGGCTGCTGCACCGCTCACTCCCGACGCTGGCACTGCGGCTCGGGCGCCAGAGCGAGAACGCGCTCGCGCTGGCGCGCTTCCTGCGCGAGCGCTCCGAGGTCTCCGGCGTCCGCCACCCCGGCTTGGCGGACCAACCCGGCCACGCGGTCGCCGAGCGCCAGATGCGCTTCGCGGGCCCGCTCGTCGGGTTCGCGCTCGGCGGCGCCGACCGAGCCCAGCGGTTCCTCGCCGCGCTCGAGCTGGTCGCCGAGGCGACGAGCTTCGGCGGCGTGCACTCGAGCGCCGAGCGCCGCGGGCGCTGGGGGACCGACGCGGTGGCTGACGGGTTCATCCGCTTCTCCGCCGGCTGCGAGGACGCCGATGACCTGGTCGCCGACGTCGCGCAGGCGCTCTCGAAGAGCTGAGTGGCCCCGCCGCCGGTGAGCCCTCGAGTCCACTCGGGAAGGCGCAGGGTACGGGGTCAGGGCGCCCGCGATCGTGACCGCTGACGGGCTCGGGATGGTCGCCGTGGCGGAGCGCGCACGTGGGCTGCTGGCGACGCCCGCGAATATCAACGGCGCGAGGTAGGGGAGCGGGTCGATCGCCCGCATCCTGCGCGCGATTGTCGAGTTGACCCCAACTATTGGGGTCAACTCCACGAACGCCCGCGATGCCGGGCGGTCGCAGGCGGCGGGCCCGGCGCTCCAAGTCGACGGCGGCATCGAGGGAGAGGGATCGTCGAGTGCGGCGTTCCTCAACGTCGCTTCGCGCCGAGTGGCGACTCCGTCGGCCTGAGGCGTACCAACCCGCCGCTCGGCGCCTCGCGGGCCGCCGCGTGGCGACTTCGTCGGCTCTGCGCCGAGTGACTCGCCGCTCGGCGCCTCGTGAGCCGCCGCGATCCGCCGCGATCCTCCCGGCCCTTCCTCACCGGCGCAGTTCGCCGAACCCGCGGCCTGCCCCCCGGGGGGGCGAAGCCGTCCGCGGCGGCGCCTACCTTCATTGCACCCATGGCCCGCGCCGCAACCGCCTTCGTCTGCTCCGCCTGCGCCCACGAGGCGCCCAAGTGGCATGGCCGCTGCCCGAGCTGTGGCGAGTGGAACTCGCTCGTGGAGGAGGCGCGGGGGACCGCGCCCTCGGGCCGCGAGGGCGCTGGTGCCCCGAAAGGCCCCGTCTCCCACACCCCACGTCCCGCACAAATGCGAGGCGT
>JBPCNM010000012.1:0-6936 GCA_051001255.1 Solirubrobacteraceae bacterium | reverse complement strand
GACGACGATACGGTCGACGTCGTCGACATCGCGACCCCGAACGACACGCATCTGGAGATCGCGGTTGCCGCGCTGCAGGCGGGCAAGCACGTCATCTGCGAGAAGCCTCTCGCTCGGAGCGCCGAGGAGGCGCGAGTCATGTACGAGGCCGCACAGCGCGCCGGCGTCGTGCACATGGTCGCCTTCAGCTACCGCCGCACGCCCGCCGTCGGGCTCGCCAAGAAGCTGATCGACGAGGGCGCGATCGGCGACCTGCTCAACTTCCGGGGCACCTACCTCCAGGACTGGTCGGCCGATCCGAACGGGCCGCTCTCCTGGCGGTTCCAGAAGGAGGTTGCGGGCTCGGGTGCGCTGGGCGACATCGGCAGCCACGTGCTCGACATCGCGCGCCACCTCGTCGGCGAGTGCGCGGCCGTCACCGCGGTCCTGCAGACCTACATCTCCGATCGGCCGGTCCAGACGGGGACGGTCGACCAGCTCGCCGCTTCCGAGAAGCTCACCGGCGTGCCGACCGCTCCGGTCGACGTGGATGACGAGGTGATGGCCCTTCTCCGCTTCGAGAACGGCGCTGTCGGGTCGATCGAGGCGACGCGCAACGCGTACGGACGGAACAACTTCCTGACATTCGAGATCCATGGAAGTGCCGGCTCGATCGTCTTCAACTACGAACGCCGCGACGAGCTCCAGGTGTTCCTCGCCTCGGACCCGTCCGACCGGCGGGGCTTCCGAACGATCTACACGGGCCCCGCGCATCCGTACGGCGACGCGCTCTGGCCCATCCCCGCACTCGGGATCGGCTACGGCGAGACGAAGATCATCGAGTGCCATGACCTGTTCAAGGCGATCGTGGACGGGACGCCCGCGTCACCCGACTTCGGCGACGGCTACCAGATCGCGCGGATCGAGCATGCGATCGCGGAGTCCGCGGCCGGGAACGGCTGGGTCAATTTGGGGGCGGTCGAGGCGCGCGTATGACCACCGCAGCCGTCAGGATGCGCGAGATCTCGAAGTCGTTCAGCGGCGTAGCTGTGCTCGACCAGGTCGACTTCGAGCTCCAGACAGGCGAGATCCACGCGCTCGCGGGGGGGAACGGCGCGGGCAAGTCCACGCTGATGAAGATCCTCGTCGGCGTCTACCCGCTCGACGAGGGGACGTTCGAGGTGGAGGGCCGGCCGGTGCAGTTCGGCTCGATCCAGGACGCCCGGGCTGCCGGCGTTGGGATGGTCTTCCAAGAGTTCAGCCTCGTGCCGACGCTGACGGTTGCGCAGAACGTCTTCTTGACCCGCGAGGCGCGGGGCTGGGCGGGGCTGATCGACGACCGAGAGGCGGAACGCCGGACACGCGACCTCTTCCACACCATGGAGGTGGACATCGACCCGCGCCGCCCGCTCGACGAGCTGCCGACGGCCTACTGGCAGCTGACCGAGATCGCGAAGGCGCTCTCGCAGGACGCGCGCGTGCTGATCATGGACGAGCCGACGGCGGCCCTCGCGAAGTCGGAGACCGTGCAGCTGTTTGCGCTGATGCGGCGGTTGCAGGAGCAGGGAATCTCGATCGTCTACATCTCCCACCGCATGGAGGAGGTGTTCGAGATCTGCGACCGGATCAGCGTGCTCCGCGACGGCAAGAGTGTGCTGACCGATAATCTGGCGAAGCTGACGATGGAGCAGGTGATCGACCAGATCGTCGGCCGCAAGCTCGAGCAGGCGATGGAGTGGAAGGAGCGCACCGTGCCCGCGCAGGCGGGGGTCCTGCTCGAGGTCCGCGGGCTCTCCGGCGCGAAGCTCGACGGGGTCGAGTTCCGGCTCCGTGAGGGTGAGATCCTGGGCCTCGCCGGCCTCATGGGCAGCGGCCGCAGCGAGCTCGTGCGCGCGATCTTCGGAATCGACCCGGTCGACTCGGGCGAGATCCTCGTCCGCGGGCGGCCGCTCGCGCTCTCCGGGCCGCAGGACGCCATCGCGGCCGGCATCGCGCTCATCCCGGAAGACCGGCGCGAGCAAGGTCTCGTCCTCGACCACACGGTCAGGGAGAACATTCTTCTGCCGCTCCTCGGGCGCCTGAGTCGGGGCGGCTTCGTCGACGACGCAGAGGGGAACCGCCTGGCCGACTCCTTCGTCCAACGACTCACTATCCGGACGCGGTCGCTCAACCACCCGATCCGCCAGCTCTCGGGCGGAAACCAGCAGAAAGTCGTGATCGCCAAGTGGCTCGGGATCGAGCCGCAGATCCTGATCATGGACGAGCCGACAGCCGGCGTCGACATCGGCACGAAGGGAGAGATCGTGAACATGATGCGGGCGTTCGCCGAGGCGGGAAACGGCGTGATCATCGTCTCCTCGGAGCTGCCCGAGCTGCTTGCGGTCAGCGACCGGGTGCTGATCCTCCGGGACGGACGTGTCGAGCGTACGCTCGACCGGCGCGAGATCCAGAGCGAGGAAGCGCTTCACCACGCCGTCCAGGGGGTGAGCTGAGATGGCTCGGAACGCGGTCTCGGCGCGCGCGGGTCGCGTAGCTCTCGCGGATGCGGCGAAGGCGTTCGACTGGCGCGCGTACATCATCTACATCGGCTTCGTCGCGCTCTTCGTGATCTTCGCGATCACCCTGCACGACGAGGGGTTCCTGAACTCGAACAACCTCCTGAACATCGTGCGCCAGACGGCGACGATCTCGGTGATGGCTGTCGCGATGACCTACGTCATCGGGGCCGCCCAGATCGATCTCTCGATCGGTGCCGTGGCGGGACTCTCGTCGGTGACGACGGCCATGGCGATCGCCGAATGGGGCATCGGGGCCGGGGTCCTCGCCGGCCTTCTCACCGGACTCCTCGTCGGGTCGGTGAACGGCGCCCTCGTCGCGGGCCTTGCGATCCCGTCCTTCCTCGTCACGCTGGGGATGCTCGGCATCGCCCGCGGTACCGCCCAGTGGATCACCGACACGGCTCCGCAGCCGATCCTCGACCAGAACTACAACAACGTCTTCGGCTCGGGGGACCTCTTCGGCGAGATCCCGTCGCTCGTGATCTGGACGGTGGCCCTCGTCGTCGTCGGCCACATCGTCCTGCGCAAGACGTCGTACGGGCGCCGCGTGCTCGCCACCGGCGGGAACACGGTCGCGGCGCGCTTCAGCGGCGTCGACACGCGGTTGATCACCTTCCTCGTACTCGCGGGGATGGGCCTCTTCGCCGGGCTCGCCGGCATGCTCTACGCAGGCCGGCTGCAGTCCGGGCGGTTTCAGTGGGGTGAGGGAGACGAGCTGTCGGTGATCGCGGCGGTGATCCTCGGCGGAACGAGCCTCTTCGGCGGCCGGGCGACCGTGATCGGATCGCTGTTCGGAGCGCTGATGATCGGCCTGATCAACAACGGGCTGATCCTGATGGGCCTGGACTTCAGCCAGCAACAGATCGTCCGAGGCGCGATCATCGTCCTAGCGGTCGCGCTCGCCCGGCGGAAGTAGATGGTGGATGTGGTCAGAGCCGGGATCGCCGGCGCACCTCGCTGGCGAGCGGCGCGCGCGCTTTCTGCGCCATCTCCCAGGTCTGTTCCTGGCCATCCAGCTCCTCGACCGAATCCTGTTCCGGGAGCCGCCGTGCGCCGAGATCTGTTGGGCCTAGATGAATGGAGGAACGACATGAAGTTGAGCTACCAGACGATCACCTGGGGCGGCGTTGTCGGCCATCCCGTCGGCGTCACGAGCGTCAAGGATCTCTTCTACCTCGCGAACGCCCCGACCGAGACGGCCCTGCGCGACATCGCCGACGCCGGCTACAAAGGGTTCGAACTGTTCGATGGCAGCCTCGTGGAGTACGAGGACCGGCCCGACGACTTCCGGCAGCTGCTCGCCGAGACCGGCCTCGAGCTCGTCGCCGTCTACTCGGGCGCGAACTTCGTCTTCCCGGAGATCCTCGACGAGGAGTTGTGGCGGATCGCGAAGGCCGCGTCGCTCGGATCGCAGTTCGGCGTCGAGCATCTCGTCGTGGGCGGCGGCGCCCAGCGAGCCCGCCGAACAACCGACGAGGACTACGACCGTCTCGCCAAGGGACTCGACCGGGTCGTCGCGATCGCCGAGGAGCACGGCCTCCAGGCGAGCTACCACCCGCACCTGACCACGATCGTGGAGAGCCCGGAGCAGCTGGAGAAGGTGATGGCCCGCTCGCGGATCAACTTCTGTCCGGACACGGCCCACCTCGTCGCCGGCGGCGGCGACCCTGCCGAGCTGATTCGCCGTTACGCCGACCGGATCGTGTACGTGCACCTGAAGGACTTCACCGCCGAGCCGTTCGCGTTCCTGCCGCTCGGGCGTGGCGAGCTCGACTTCCGCGCGATCCTCGAAGAGCTCGACCGGGTCGGCTACGACGGCTGGATCACGATCGAGCTCGATGCCTACGACGGCGCTCCGGGCGAAGCGGCGCGGGAGAGCAGGCACTACCTCGAGTCGCTGCTCGCCTCGACTGGCGAGGGGTAGCCCGGCGCGTGGCTGTGCCTATCAGGCGATCCGGACCGTTTCGGAATCTATCGCTGGCCGTTTCGGAATATCTAGGCCGATTCGGAATCGGATGGCGGTCCGATTCGGATTCCACTGCGTTGTCGCGCGGCTCCGTGGGCGGACTTCCATGCCTCGATCAGCTGAGCAGCCGTCACGTCGACATGGCGAGCGTCGAACTGGGCTCGCCAGTTGCCGTTCAAGTGCCGTGAGGGCGTCGATGAGCTCGCGTGCTTCGAACGCGCGGTTGCGCTTGCCGACTGTCGTCTGGCTCAGGATGCCGGCGTCGGTGAGTCGTGGCACGGCCTCGTTGACGGCTTGAACGCTGTGGTCGATCAGCGCCGCCGCGCTCTGGATGGTGACGATCGGCGCACCGGGCAGGACGTCGAGCAGTAGATCCGTCGCGGATCCGCTGCGCACCTTCCTCAGACGCGCACGCCAGGTCTGTCGGAGCTGCGTGACCTCTGTTTCGTAGGTCTCGGCGTGCGAGACGGCGCGTGTGCATGCAGCGGCGAAGAACGCCACCCACTCGTTGAAGCCGTCGACTGCTTCGGGCGTGTGGTGTCCTCCGATGTAGCGCATCCTCGTCAGGCCCTCGACGTAGTCCGAGGCTCGCTCACGGCGGCGACAGTCCTGACGCCCGGGTCGGATCCCAGCGAAGCTTGACCAGCAGCGGGTGGCGCGGCTTAGCGTTGGCGCGGGACGTGTACCGACGAGGCGGGCGCGTGCGCGACCGAGACGAGCCCGCCGACGTTGCTGGCCTTGACGCTGCACCCCAGGACGTGACCGGCGTCGCGGCGGCGCACGGTGTAGGTCGTGCCCTTGCCGGCGGGGTCGGGCGGGCCGTCCGCCCAGCGCTGCCAGCGCACCCGGATCCTTGTGGGCGGGACGCTCCACGAGGGGACGACGCAGGTGAGCCTGCGGCCTGGCCGGGCGCGCCCGGAGATCACCGCGGGGCCGTCCGGCACGGGCGCCCAGGCAGGGGCGCGCACGGCGATGAACCCACGGATGCGCCTGACGCTGGCGTAGACGGATGGGAGACGTTCCGCGCCGCAGCGGGCGCCGCCCCAACTGACGACGCCGTGCAGCACGGGTGCGCTTTCGGGACCGCTGTAGAGGGGGCCGCCGCTGTCGCCATAGCAGGGCGAGGAGAGCGGCGGCCGACCGTCGATGTCTGTGGCGCAGAGCATCTGCTTCGCGTGGAAGCGTTCGCCGTCATTGCCACGATCGCGGCGGTATGCGCGAGCGCACCGAGAGTCGGTGATCGGCCGGAGTTCCCCGACGCGCACCTGATCGTCCACTTCCCCCCAGCCGTGGCGGTCGGGGGCGGTGAACATCCCGCGCCCGATGATCCTCACTTGTTCGGGGAGCGGGCCGCCGAGGGCTATCGGCGGCACGCCCGGGACAGGCGTGTCGAGCTGGACCACGGCGATGTCCTCGAGCACGTTGCCGCCGTTGGTGCGCCGCCAGCGGGGGTGCATCGCGAAGCGCACGCCGCGGCGGACGGTCCCGGCGACGCGAATGAGCTCGAGGTCCGAGAGCGACGGACCACGCACGCAATGACCGGCGGTAAGCACGCGATCCGGCGCGACCAGCGTGCCACCGCAGCCCTGGAGGTCCGCGAACCAGCGCACGCTTTCCTCCGGCAAGGGCTCTCCGCCGACCACGGCGGATGCCGGTCCGACCGGCACGCCGAAGGCCAGCGCGAGCGCGACAAGTAGGCGCGGCGTCGACGCCGAGGCGGTCAGGCCTGGGGCACGGGGGGAAAGCTGGCGCACGATCATCGAAGCATGGCGGTTCCGGCGACCCGGCGCGTGCGTACCGTGGGGGTCAGCTTCACCGGCCCGGCAGCTCCTGGGCGCCGTTCGGGCCACGCTAGTGCTATGCCCCTCACCTACGGCGGCGGGGAGCCGGCCCCCCTCAGGTGCGACGGGCCGGTGCTCGCGCTGGACCCGGCGAGCACTGAGCTCGCCGGGCCGCTGAAGCGATCGCTATCCGCCTGGCCGCGGTTCAGCTGGACACGGGCTCCGGCTCGCGCTCGCGAGGCGTGTCGTCGGCCGAGGGCGTCTCGTCGTCCGAGTCGGGGCGCTCGATGTGGAGCCGCGGCAGGAGCCGGTCGAGCCACGCCGGCATCCACCACATCGCCGGTCCGGCGAGGTGCATCACCGCCGGCAGGAGGAGCAGGCGGATGATGAACGCGTCGATGAAGATCGCCGACGCGAATCCGACGCCCATCATGGCCAGCGCCCGTTCGTTGCCGATCGCGAAGGCGCCGAAGACCGCGATCATGATGACCGCCGCGGCCGTCACCACGCGCCCGGTCATCGCCAGCCCGTGGCGCGCCGCGTACTTCGCGTCGCCCGTGTGCACCCACTCCTCGTGCATGCGCGAGACGAGGAACACCTCGTAGTCCATCGACAGCCCGAACACGACGGCGAAGACCATGATCGGCAGGAA
>JBPCNM010000011.1:0-11256 GCA_051001255.1 Solirubrobacteraceae bacterium | reverse complement strand
CGCCTCAAGCTCACGCCGCTCGTCATCCGAGAGAGTGATGTCGGCCGCCCGCGCCATCACACCGAGGATTCGCCAGCCGCGTAATGACTCCTCCCGAGCCCGGAGGGAACTTACGACCGGCAGCACTAAGGTGGCGGCGCGCGAGGAGGTGCTGCGGCTGCGCGGTGCCGGGCATTCGGTGACCGAGATCGCCCAAGCGCTGGCCGTGACCGACGCGCCGCTGAACCGCACCGGCGTGTGGGAGCTCTTGGCTGGCGAGGGCCACGAGCGGCTCGCGCCCAGGGCGCCCGCCCAGCGCGGTGGGCCCGCGCGCGACGATCCGCCGCGCACGCGAGTGTTGCGTTGGCCCGAGTTGTCTTTGACGCTGCGCAGCGACTACGCCGGCGTGATGCTGCTCTTGCCGGCGCTCGTTGCGCTGGATCTGCCCGGCGCCGTCGCCGGCGCGCGCTTCCCGGGCACGCGCGAGGTGCCCGCGCTGTCCTCGGTGCTCTCGCTGCTGGCGCTCAAGGCGACCGGCCGGCGCCGCGTCAGCCACGTCGAGGACGTCTGCACCGACCCCGCCCTGGCCACGTTCGCGGGCCTTGAGTCGCTGCCGAAGGCCAGCAGCCTGGGCAGCTACAGCTACCGCCTCAAGCGCTCCCACGACGAAGCGCTGCTGGCCGGCCTGGCACGCGCAATGACACAGACCGGCCAGAGCACCGGCGCGGACTTCGACCTGGACTTCCACGCGATCATGCACTTCGGCGACGACGTCGCGCTGGAAACCCACTACGTCTCGCGCCGCTCGCAGCGCACCGAGGCGGTCCTCTCGTTCTTCGCCCACGACGGAACCACGAGCAACCTCCTCTACGCCAACGCCGCCTGCACCAAGGCCGACCAAGCCGGGCAGGTCATCGCGTTCGCGCGCCACTGGCAGGCAGCGACCGGCACGGCGCCCGAGCGGCTGGTCTTTGACTCCAAAGTCACCACCGGCGCCGGCCTGGCAGAGCTCCACGACGCCGAGTTGACATTCATCACCTTGCGCGCGCGCAACGCCAAGCTCACCGCCCAGCTGGAAGCGCTGCCCGCCAGCGCCTGGACGCAGATCACGCTTGACCGTCGCGGCCCCCACGCCAAGCCCGAGGTCCACGAACAGGACGTCACCGTCCGCGGCTGCCCGACCCCGCTGCGCCAGATCGCCGTCCGCGGCCTCGGCCACGAACACCCGACCCTGATCCTCACCAACGACCGCGCCTCGCCGCCGAAGAAGATCGTCGGCCGCTACGCCAAACGGATGCGCATCGAGCAGCGCCTCGCCGAATCGATCCGCAGCTTCCACCTCGACGCGCTCAGCAGCGCAGTCGCGCTCAACGTCGACCTCGACACCACCCTCACCGTCTGGGCCGCCGCCGCCTACGACCACCTCCGCCAACGCCTCCCCGGCTACGACAGCGCCACCCCGGATACGATCTGGCGACGCTTCATCAACACCAGCGGCCACATCACCATCGCCCCCAATCACATCACGTGCCGACTGAAGAGCCGCACCTACAGCCCCGTCATGCGCAGCGCCGACCTCCCCGACACCGAGATCCCGTGGTGAAACGGACGCCCCCTACGCCTGCAGTTCGCCTGACCGCCCAACCAGGTGCCGACTCGCTGTTTGGGAATCCGAGCTAACGGTCCTATAGGTCGATAATAACGGTCATACAACTCTCTACACTGGGCAGGTGCGCAGTCACCTCCCTGCACTCGCCGTAGACCTTGGCGCCGACGAGCGCACGCTGCGGCGCGCCGCACAGCGCGGAACCGTGCGCTGCCGACGCCCGGGGCCGCGCCGGCTGGAGCTGGACGCCGGCGAGCTCGACTACCTGCGGTCGCATTGGGAGCTGCTCCATCAGCTTGCTCGGGCGCTGCGCACTGAGCGTGCCGTCCGGCTCGCCGTCTTGTACGGCTCCGCTGCTCGTGGCGACGACCGTCGCGATTCCGACGTCGACCTCCTGGTTGTCCTGCGCGCCCCCGCGCCCGGCGCAGCGATCGCGCTTGGAGCGCGCTTGGAGCATGCGCTCGGACGTGACGTCGACGTCGCCGACCTCGGGCGCGTCCAGACAAGCGCCCCGCTCCTGCTGCTCTACGCGCTCGACGAGGGACGGGTGCTCGTGGACCGCGACGAGCAGTGGCCGGAGCTCCTGGCTCGACGTGGAGAAGTCGCTCGTGCCGCCCAGCGGGCTGAGCGGGCCGAGCGCCGCGCCGTCGAGGAGTCGTGGCGGATGCTCCGGGAGGATGCCTGATGGCGCGCGCCCGCGGAGCGGACGACGCCGCAAGCCCTGGTGACCGCCGTCGCGCCGCCGGTGACGAGGCACGCATCCGAGCCCGCTTCAAGCGGCTCGGCCCACAGCGACGGGCGCTCATCGTGGCGCTGAGGCCCTTCAGCGACGACCAGGGCCGCTTCGACCGGCGCATGTGGACGGAGGCATTCACGTCGGGCGAACCCGAGACCATCTACCGGGTCGTCGGAGCGACGGGAACCTTCGAGCGTCTCGTCAACCACCTCAACGGAATGCTCGTCGCCGGCGCACGGCTCGCACAGCTGCCCGTCACGCGCGGACCGCATGCCCCCAGCGCGCCGTCTGTCATCGACGCGGTCAAGGACGACGGCGGTCTCACGGCCAACCAAGCAGAGGTCCTCATCCGCCTCAACCGTACGCGCAACCGGCTCCAACACGCATCCCTTGACGTGGACGCAGAGGAGCTGCACGCTGACATCGAGCTGCTGCTCAAGATGCTGCACCGACTCGTCGCGAGCTACGTCGCGTGGCTGGAACGCCACGACATCCAACTCCTGAAACCATGACCGGCACAGCCCAGAGAGCAGGCAGCGCGGCGCGCGGGTTCCGGCGCAGGCTGGCCCGCTGGGCCGCGCCCGAGGTCGAGGCCGAGCTGCGCGACGCGAAGCGCAAGCTCCGCACCGGCCGCAAGCAGCTGCGCGAGGCGCGCGCGGAGGTGCGCGAGGTCCGCGACCAGCTCGCGGAGGCCGCCTACGGCCTGTCGCCGCAGCTGGAGGAGACGATCGCGCGGGCGCGTGCCGAGCACCTGACCTACCTCAAGCCGAACAACCTGCGCGAGCTCGCGTCGTGCGTGCGCGACGTCGAGACCGCCGGCCTGCCCGGGCTGCTGCTCGAGGCCGGCACGGCGCTGGGTGGCTCAGCCGTCGTCATGGCCGCGGCGAAGTCGGTCGCGCGCCCCATGAAGGTCTACGACGTCTTCGGGATGATCCCGCCGCCGACCGACCGGGACGGCGCGGACGTGCACGAGCGCTACGCGAAGATCGCCGGGGGCGAGGCGAACGGCGTCGGCGGCGAGACCTACTACGGCTACCGCGACGATCTCTATCGCGAGGTGACCGACTCGTTCAGCCGGCTCGGCGTCCCCGTGTCAGAGCACAACGTCGAGCTCGTCCAGGGACTGTTCGAGGATACGATCGACCTCGACGAGCCGGTGGCGCTCGCCCACCTCGACGGCGACTGGTACGAGTCGACGATGACGTGCCTGACGCGGATCGCACCGCTGCTGGTGCCCGGCGGGCGGATCGTGCTCGACGACTACTACCAGTGGTCGGGATGTCGCACCGCGGTCGACGAGCACTTCGCCGGCCGCGACGGCTTCCGGTTCGAGCGGCGCGCGCGGTTGCACGTCATCCGGGAGCCCGGCCACGAGCCTGGATCCGCCGCCTCGTGAGCGCGGGATCCTCTGCGCGGCGTCTCGTGCGCCGCTACGTGCCGGCGCGCGTCCGCAAGCGCCTGCTCAGGCCTCCCTCGCCGCGGCCGCCGGCGCGGACGAAGGCCAACCGGCCGCCCCGGCGACCGTCGCTGCTGCAGTCGCTGGAGCGCGGGGAGCCCTTGGATCGTGCCGTCATCGCCCAGATCCGCTCGCTGATCGCCGCCTCCGAGCACCACCGGGCGCAGTCGATCGCGGAAGGGTTGCGCGTCCAGCCCGAGACCGCGACGCTCGGCCACCTCGCGGGTGGCATCGTCGCGTTCAAGCGCGGGTTCCGGGAGCTGGCCTGGCACGAGCTCCGGGACGTTCCGCGCGCGACCTGGGCGCAGTTCGCCCCGGCGGAGTTCGTGCGCTCCGGGCTCTCGGTCGCGGCCGACGACGCGCTGCGCGAGATCCGGGAGCTGGTGGCCGACGACCCCGCCGAGGTGCGCGCCAGGAGCTGGTACGAGATCCTCGCCGCCGTGTGGGGCCTCGGCGCGTCCGAGCTCGCGCGCGAGGTGTTCGCCATCTTCGACCGGCACGTGCGGGAGGACGCGCCGCTGTGGCGCGACGCCGAGCGCCATCGCGACTGGATGCGTCCCTGGGTCGCCGCCGACGCCGACTCGCCCACGGCGCCCGGCGACGGGCGCCGGACCTTCGCCGTCATGGACTACGGCCATCCGTCGGCGAACAAGGCGTCGGCGAACATCGGCGATCACATCCAGAGCATCGCGGCGCTCGGGCACCTCGTGCGCCATCGCGGCGTGCGCTTCCACGGGCACTCGGACCTGGTGGACCTGCTCGCGCAGCTGAGCGGCCGCACCCGCCCGGAGCGCCGGTGCCGCCACGTGGACGCGGATCTCGAGGTGATCCGGGTGCACCGGGACGCCTCCATCTACGAACCCGTCCCCGAGGACACCTGGGTCCTCGCGTTCGGCTGGTTCATGCACTCGCTGTTCAACATGCGCCACGGCTTCCCGCTGCACCGCAACCTGCGCCCGATCTTCGTCTCCTTCCACTGCAACAAGCGCGATCTGCTCACGCCGGAGGCGATCGAGTACCTCAAGCGGTACGGACCGGTCTGCTGCCGCGACTGGACGACGGTCTACCTGCTGCTCTCGATCGGGGTGCCGGCGTTCTTCTCGGGCTGCCTGACCACGACCATCGACACCGTCTTCCCGGACCTCCCGGCCGGCCCGCCGGCCGACGCGCCGCTCGCCTATGTCGACATGGCCGGTGAGGCGCCCCCGGGGGCGGTGACCTACAAGCACAGCCGGGGAGCGGTCCGGCGCGGGTCGTTCGTCGGAAACGTCCAGACCGCGCTCGAGCTCCTGGAGACCTACCGGCGACGCCATCGCGGGGTCGTCACCTCGCGGCTCCACTGCTACCTGCCGGTGCGATCGCTCGGCGTGGACGTCGAGTTCCGGCCCAAGAACCGCTCGGACATCCGCCTGGACGGGTTGATCGACATCACCGACGAGGCGTTCGACGCGATCCGCGACGGCCTGCTCGACAAGCTCGAGCAGGTCTTCACGGCGATCTCGACCGGCCGGCCTGAAGCCGACGTCTACGCGCTCTGGCGCGAGATCACCGCCGCGGACGTCGCTGCCGCGGCCGCCGCTGCCGCCGCCGAGGCCCGGATCGGACCGGGCGGCCGCGACGTCAGCGGGCGGGTGGGGGCCGCGGTGTCGCGGTCGGTCGCCCACGCCGGCAGGTCGGGCGGCCCGGCGGGCGACCCGGTCCACTGCGCGGTCGTCCTGCCCGAGGGCGGCGGTGTCAGCGTGTCCGTGCTGATCGCCTCCCTGCTGGAGCACGCCACTCGGCCGCTGCACCTGTGGGTGCTCGCCCGCCCGGGCACCGAGGCGATCGAGCGGAGGGTGGCGACCCGCTTCCCGCAGCTGCGCTTCACGTGGGTTCCGACGCGCGGACTCGCCCGCGGCCTGCGCACCGCCACGGGGGGTCGACCCGATCCCGAGGGCATGGTCCGGTTGCTGCTGGCGGAGCTGCTCGGAACCGTCGAGCGCGTGGTGGTGCTGTCGCTTCCCTCGCTCGCGACGGGCGACGTCGCGGAGCTGGCCGACCTGGATCTCGGCCGCCACGTCCTCGCGGCGCCGAGGCGCACCGGCGTGGCCGAGGTCAGCGGGTTCGGCGTCATCCATGCCGCCGCAGCGCGGCTCGGGGACCGTAACGAGGCGGCCGCGGTGCTGCGGCGCACGGCGCACGCCCGTCACGCGTTCGACTTCGACGCGTTCACCGACGACGTGCTCGTGCTGGACCTTGCACGAATGCGCCAGTCCGGGTTCAGCGGCCAAGCGCTGGCGCTCGTCGAGGAGTTCGGGCTGACCGCCCTCGAAGTCCTGCACCACCTCTACGGCCCCCAGCGGGCGACGGTCCCGGAGCGCTGGGCCGCCGTGCCGACGCGCGTCGCGCAGCGCCGTCCCGGTCTCATCCACTGGGCCGATCGCGTCAAGCCGTGGCAGCGGGCGCTGACCCCCGAGCGCGACCGCTGGCGACGCTACGCGGCGGCCTTCACGCCGCCTCAGGCGTGAGCCGGACAGACGAGCGTCTCGGTGGCGACCGGCAGCTCGGTCTCCCACGCGGAGTTGCGCCACGTGCAGCGCAGCCGCAGCCGCGCCTCGGCGGGCAGCTTGGGCCCGAAGACATTCGCGGGAGTGTGGATCCGGAACGCGTTCTTCACGTGCTCCACCTTGAGCGGCAGCTCGGTGACCTCGCCGGTCGCGACGTCGATCGCGGCCAGGCGGACGTCGGCGCTCGTGAGCGGGGAGCGGCGGCTGTGCCCCTTCACCCGCAGGGTGCCGGTGAGCTGGAGCCGGCCGCCTCGCACCGTCCGCAGCCGCGTGAGCTCGAGCGTGACGTCGTCGATCCGCGTGCGCTGGGGCTCCTGCTCGACGACCGAGTGCAGCACGCCCGCCCAAGTCGCGAGGAACTCCGCCGGCCCGTATCGGCTCGCGCTGTCGCGCGCGGCGGCGCTCATCCGCCCGACGAGCTCTGGTGACCGCAGCAGCTCGACGACGCGCCGCGCGAGCGCGTCGCGATCGCCGGCGGGAACGAGGAACCCGTCGACGCCGTCGGTGATCTGCTCGCGCGGGCCGTACTTGATGTCGTAGCTCACCACGGGGCAGCCGCGGTTCATGCTCTCCAGGGTCGACAGCGGGTAGCCCTCGAAGATGCTCGTCATGAGGAAGGCGCTCGAGGTCCATAGCGCGTCGCGAGCCTGCGGCTCGAAACCGCGGAGGGTGATGTGCCCGGCGAGCCCCCTCCGGTCTATCTCGGCCTGGAGCGCCGCACGCCGGCTCCCCTGCCCGTAGATGTCGAGGCGCGCGGCCGGCACCGCTTCGACCACCTGCTCGAACGCGGCGATCGCATGCCCGAGGCGCTTCTGCGGCTCGAGTCTCGCGACGACAGCCACGCGGGCCGGGTCGCGCGGCGGCGCGGCGGCCGACGCGGCCGGCACGTCGACGGGATTCGGGACGACGAACATGTTGCTCGTCCGCCCGTTTCGCTCGGCGATGTCTTCACGCTGGCGCTCGGTGAGCGTGACCAGGGCGTCGAGGTTGCCGATGCGCTTCAGCACCCGCCGGTACGGAGTGTTCGTCTCCGAGTCCCATCGGAACGGGGGACGGACGTGCACGTTGTGCATCACGTAGATCAGGTGGATGCGCCGGGCGCGCATCGGGGCCACATGCGGCACGACGTAGCGGGAGTCGACGAAGACGAACGCCCGCTCGGCGCCGGCGGCCAGCTCGCGGATCCAGCTCCGGAACCATTGCCCGGCAGTGGCGTACTCGCCCACCACGTGGCCGTCGTGGCCGACCTGCTGGATCGCGGCGCGCCCGCTGCCGCCGTTGGCCAGGCCGAACGCGGGGATGCGCAGGTAGGGCGAGCCATCGGCCCGCAGATAGTCATAGAGCGCGTAGCGGGTGTCGGGGACGCGGTAGGTGACGCGCCACGGCGAGCCGTCGGCCCGGAGCTCCTCCGCGATTCGATGGACGCCGAGATCTGCGAGCGGCGCTCCCGTGCCGCCTCGATCTCCCCAGCCGTGCTCGCGGAAGTGCTCGTAGATGTTGAGGAGCCCGATCTCGTCGACGAGCAGGCCGCGCTCGAGCAGGATCCTGCGCCGCTCGTCGTAGTCGGGCGCCGCACCGAGGGTCAGCACGTCCGGCCGGACGCCCGCTTGCGCGAAGATCCGGTTGCGCATCAGGAGCGCGCGCGTCTGGCCTCCGGCATTCGGCGCGACGCGGAACGCACAGGAGAGATAGCGCCCCCGCGGCAACTCGATCGTCCGCATGGCGCACACCGTAAACGCTGCGGCCCTACTTCCTCGCGACCACCTGGTAGTTCTTGGGCAGCCCCTTGCCGACGAACTTGAAGCGCAGGTCGAGCGTCGCGAGGCCTCCGGCGACGCGGCGGCCGGCGCGCCTGCACCCCTTCGCGGTCAGCGCCAGCGCGCGGCCCTTGAGCCCGCCTCCGTAGTCCGCCGGCGACGAGGGCAGCGACGTGCTCATCACCCGGGCCTGGTAGCTGAGCGTGCCGAGATAGCCCTCCATCCAGTCGATCTCGCGCACCTCGAACCCGGCGCTCTCCAGGAGGTGGCGCAACCCGAACTGGGTGTACCGGAAGAAGTCGTAGGGCTTCTCGTGCTCCGCGTAGAACAGCGGCGCGGTGAGCCACAGCGTGCCGCCGGGCTTCATGACGCGGTGCAGCTCGGCCAGCACCGTCGCCGGCTCGGGGATGTGCTCGAGCACCTGGGTGAGCAGCACGTGATCGAATCGCGCGTCTGCGACCGGGATCTGCGCGAGATCGCACACGTAGTCCTGCTCGGTGTAGGACTTGCCTTTGACGGCGAGGAAGTCGGCCGTCTCGTAGCGGGCGTGGTCGAACAGCCGCCGGTAGGGCGCCCGCCCCGAGCCGGCGTCGAGCACCAGCTCGCCGGGCTGGACGGCCTGGCCCGCACGCGTGAGGAAGCGGTGCAGGTAGGTGCGGCTGCTGTTACCCGATGCGCCGTGGATCGCCATGGGTCGCGAAGCATCGCAGCCGGCGGTCGACGGCTACCCTGTGCGGCCCGTCGCCCGCCCGGAGGCCGGCGGTGCGACCCCCAGGAGACCGACGACGTGGGAGAACTCGGCGCCTTCCTCAAGATCACCCGTGTGGCCGCCCCGGAGCGCGATCCGCGTGAGCGCGTGGGCGACTACAAGGAGATCTACGAGGTCCTGCCCGAGGAGGAGGCGGCGCGCCAGGGCGCGCGCTGCATGGAGTGCGGCGTGCCGTTCTGCCACGACGGCTGCCCGCTCGGAAACCTCATCCCCGACTGGAACGATCTCGTCTACAAGGGGCGCTGGCGCGAGGCGATCGAGCAGCTGCACGCCACCAACGACTTCCCCGAGTGGACGGGCCTGATCTGTCCGGCGCCGTGCGAGCCGGCCTGCGTGCTGGCGATCAACGACGACCCGGTGTCAATCAAGCAGATCGAGCTGGCGATCGTCGAGCGCGCCTGGGAGGAGGGCTGGATCGTCCCGCGTCCGCCCGAGACCCGCAGCCGGTGCAGCGTGGCCGTCGTCGGCTCCGGGCCGGCCGGGCTGGCCGCCGCCGCCCAGCTCAACCGCGCCGGCCACGACGTCGCGGTCTACGAACGCGACGAGCACGCGGGCGGGCTGCTGCGCTTCGGCGTGCCGGACTTCAAGCTCGAGAAGTCCTACATCGACCGGCGCATCGCGCTGCTCGAGGCGGAGGGCGTGCGCTTCTCCTACGGGGTCGACGTCGGCGCCGACGTGCCCGCCGAGGAGCTGACGGCGCGCCACGATGCCGTCGTGCTGGCGATCGGCTCGCGCGTGCATCGCGCGCTCGACGTGCCCGGCGCCGACCTGCAGGGCGTGCGCTTCGCGATGGACTACCTCTATGCCCGCAATCGCTGGGTCGCCCGCGGCGCGGCCGAGGACGACGACCCCGAGCTGACGGCCGCCGGGAAGCACGTCGTCGTCATCGGCGGCGGCGACACCGCGATGGACTGCGTCGGCAACGCGCACCGCGAGGGCGCGGCGAGCGTCACGGTGCTCGACACGTATCCCGCGCCGCCCGGCGCGGCCGCGCGCGACAGCGTTCCGTGGCCCGAGGCGCCGCGCCGGCTCGTGACCACCTACGCGCTCGACGAGGGCGGCGAGCGGCGCTGGACCCAGACCGCCACGCGCCTGGACGGGCGCGACGGGCGCGTCGTGGCGGTCCACGGCACGTACGTCACGCCGCCGCCGGGGCCCGAGCCGGTGCCCGGCACCGAGTTCGACCTGCCCGCCGACCTCGTGCTCGTCGCGATCGGCTTCTCGCACCCCGAGCACATCGGCGCCGTCGCGCAGCTCGAGCTCGAGCTCGACCGCCGCGGGAACGTCAAGGCGCCGGCGTACGCGAGCTCCCATGCCGGGGTGTTCGCGGCGGGCGACGCCCGGATCGGCCAGTCGCTCGTGGTCAACGCCATCGCCGAGGGCCGCCGCTGCGCTCGCGTGGTGGAGCGCCACCTGGCGGCGCGCTCCGTCGCCTGAGCCGCAGCGACCTGCTGAGATGTGTGGGCGGATCCGAATCGAGGAGGACCGATGGCGCGCAGATTGGAAGCGGGGCCACTGCTCGTGACGCTGGGAGCCCTGCTCCTGCTCGTGAGCCTGTTCCTGAACTGGTTCACCGGGGAGGTGACCGCGTGGCAGGCGTTCGAGGTGTGGGACCTCGTGCTGTTCGTGCTCGCGCTGGGCTCGATCGCGGCCGGGCTGGGGCTCACGGCGCAGGACGTCGACATGGTCGACCGGCGCTTCCTGCCGGCGGCGGTCGCGGCCGTCGCCGTGATCGTGGCGTCCCAGATCATCGATCCGCCGCCGGCCGCAACCGGCCAGGACGCCGACACGGGCGCCTGGCTCGCGCTCGGCTCGGCGCTGCTGATGTGTGCGGGCGCCATCCTCACGTTCGGCCGCGTCCACGTCGCCCTGACGGTGGAGGCGCGCGAGCCGCGCCAGCACGTGTCCGCGGTCGACGCCCGCGGGCCGCAGGACCCCACGACCGACAGCCAGGCGCTCGTGCGGCCCGCCGAGCGAGACGCCGGGAAGGGCGGGCGGCTCTTCGGACGTCAGCCGGCGGCCGAACGGGAGGCTGCCGGCACCGGCGGCACGAGCGCCACCACGCCGATCGAGGCAGGGAACGACGCCCAGGGGCAGAAGCAGGACTGATGGCGCCGGTGAAGGAGGTCGCCTTCGAGCTGGAGTGCTTCGAGTGGGCTGAGGAGCGCCTCGAGGTCGCAGGGCGCTGGAAGGGCCTGGTGGGGCGCCGCCTCGTGCGTCCCGTGCTGACCCTCCAGACCGAGTCCGGGCGCCGCAAGCGGCTGCTCGCGCTGCCCGGCGGCCACATGGGCGCCGCGGAGAGCTGGCGCGCCACGTTCGCCTGGCCCAACGACCCGGCGGAGATCACCGAGGCGGCGCTTGAGGTCGGCGGGAACCTGGTCGTCGACCTGCCGCTGCCCGACCGCCG
>JBPCNM010000010.1:0-5170 GCA_051001255.1 Solirubrobacteraceae bacterium | reverse complement strand
GGCGAGGTCGACGAAGAAACGCCCGAGCGCCTGCTGGGTCGACTCCACGCCCTTGTGCTCGCGGCCGAGGTCGGGCGGCACCGGCGGTGGGTCGACGGCGAGCTGCGGCGGGTCCTCCGGCACAAGCCGCCGGGCGGCGGCGGCGCACAGCTCGGCGGCGGGGCTGCCGTCGGGCATGCGGGCCCAGGGGTCCAGCGGGTCGCCGCCGACCTGCTCGCCCAGCGCCGCGTACTGCGGCTCGGTCAGCAGCGCGGAGTGGTTCGCGGGATGGCCCTCGGTCGGCAGCGACCAGCCCTTGATCGTGTAGGCGAACACGACGCTCGGCCGGTCGCGCACGGCGTCGGCCTGGCGGTAGCCGTCGAGCAGCGCGCCGAGGTCGTGGCCGCCGAGGTCGCGGAACGTGGCCAGCAGCGCCGCGTCGTCGAGGCCGCCCGTCTGGACCTCGAGGCGCTCGCGCAGGTCAGCGGCGGGCGCGCGCAGCAGCCGCTGGTACTCCTCGTTGGGCATCTCCTCGATGCGCCCGCGCAGGTCGGGCAGAGCGGCCAGCCGCGGGCCGTACTTGACCATCACGCAGTGCCACCCGGCCGCCTCGAACATGGCCTGCAGCCGCCCGGCCGCGATGTCGGGCACCACCCGGTCCAGCGACTGGCGGTTGAGGTCGACGACCCACATGACCTCGCCGAGCTTGCTCACCATCGGGTCGGCGATCGCCTCCCAGCACGCGCCCTCGTCGAGCTCGGCGTCGCCGATCAGCGCGATCTGGCGCCCGCCGACCGGCACGTCGAAGTGCCCGGCCACGTAGCGGTGCGCGATCGCGCCCCACACCGGGGCGGTCGCGCCGAGCCCGACCGAGCCGGTGGAGTAGTCGACCGGGTCGGGGTCCTTCGTGCGCGACGGGGAGGACTGCAGCCCGCCGAACTGGCGCAGCGTCGTCAGATATGAGCGGTCGAGCCAGCCGAGCAGGTAGTTGAGCGCGTGCAGGACCGGGGAGGCGTGCGGCTTCACGCTCACCCGGTCGGGCGCCTCGAGCACGCCGAACCACAGTGCGGTCATCAGCGAGACCATCGACGCGCTCGACGCCTGGTGGCCGCCGACCTTCACCCCGGAGCGGTTGGCGCGCACGCGGTTGGCGTGGTGGACGATCGACGCGGCCAGCCACAGCACCCGCCGCTGGACCTGGTCGAGGACGGCCAGATCGACGTCGGGCGGCGAAGCGGTGGGCGTGGCCATACCTGAAGAGTGCCAGGCACTCTTTAGGTTCGCGTACCTCTATCGCGTCCAGTCGGGGTAGGCGGCGCCCTCGACCAGCAGCTTAGGCTCGCCGCCGCCGTAGGGCACGGTCACCACGTCGTGCGGCCCCGCCGGATCCCAGCCGCCCGTATGGGCGAGGATCGTCCGCCCGTCCTCGGACAGGTCGAAGCCGACCATGCCGGACTCGAAGTCCGTCGACAGCGCGCGCGTCCTGCCGCTGCGCGTGGCGACCGTGAAGCCGACCTCGGTGTTCTGGCCGCTGAACACGGCCAGCAGCCGCCTGGCGTCCGCCGAGACCTCGAGCGGCACGAGCCCGCTCGCGAGCTTCGGGATCTTCAGCCTCGTCAGCCGGCGCAGCTCGTCCTTCGCGGCGGGATCGACCGCCCACAGGTTGAAGGCCGGCGCGTCGGCCTTGCGGCGATTGAAGCGGTCGAAGACGATCTCGTCCGGCCCCCAGACCGGGTTCAGCGCGCGCTTGACGGTGGTCAGGCGCTGGAGCTTCGCCCCGCCGAGCGCGGGACCGACGTAGAGGTCGCTCGGCGCCTGGAACCGATTGCGCTCGGCCTTGCCGACCACGATCGACTTGGAGTCGGGCGAGAACGAGTAGCCGCGGATGGCGCCCTTGGCGGCGGTGCGCAGCCTGCTCGCGGCGATGTCGTAGACGCGCACGCGCCGGCCGCCCGCGATCGCCGCGAGCTTGCCCGAGTCGGCCGAGAAGCGCAGCGAGTCGATCGACTTCGAGCGCATGACGAAGCGCTGGGACCCGGCATCGAGCTTCTGCAGCACGACGGTGTGCTTGGCCGACCCGCCGGCCGGCAGCGTCGCGAAGGCGACCCACCGGCCGTCGGGCGAGATCGTGGGCGCCCGGCCGATGCCGAGGCGCTGCGCATCCTTGCCGTCGTCCCCCGCCACATAGACGACGGGGTTGGCGCTCCCCGCCTCCTTGACGTAGACGAGCTTGGCCTGGGCGGGCGCCGCCCAGAGGGCCGCCGCGAACACGGCAGCGAGGATCACGATCGTGCGCATGCGCATCAGAACACGTTCGGCGGCGAAAGGTTCCGCCCTGCTTTGTCCACCCCAGCCAACCGCCCGGTGCTAGCGTCCGCAAGCGGCAGCAGCGTCGAGGAACGAGGAGAGCACCGTGGCCGCGACCCAGGTTGATGTCGGCACCCTGCAGAACTTCATCGACGGCGCGTGGGTGGAGCCCTCCGGGGGCACCGACACCGTCTTCAACCCGGCGACGGGCGAGGAGCTCGCCCAGGCGCCCGTGTCGTCCCCGGAGGACGTCGACCGCGCCGTCCGCGCCGCGTCGGACGCGTTCGAGAGCTGGTCGAACACCACGCCAGGCGAGCGCGCGCTCGCGCTGATCCGCCTGGCCGACGCGCTCGAGGAGCACGGCGAGGAAATCGCCGCGCTCGAGATCGCCAACGCCGGCAAGCCCGCCGCCGCGTTCAAGGGCGACGAGCTGCCCGTGATGGCCGACAACCTGCGCTTCTTCGCGGGCTGCGCCCGCACGATGGAGGGCAAGGCGGCAGGCGAGTACGTCGCGGGCTACACGTCCTTCGTGCGCCGCGAGGCGATCGGGCCGGTCGCGCAGATCACGCCGTGGAACTACCCCCTGATGATGGCGATCTGGAAGATCGGGCCCGCGCTGGCGGCCGGCAACACGATCGTGCTCAAGCCGGCGGAGACGACCCCGATCACGACCCTCAGGCTCGGAGAGATCGCCGCGGAGTTCCTGCCCAAGGGCGTGCTCAACGTGATCGGCGGGCGTGGGGAGACCGGTCAGGCGCTGGTCCAGCACCCCGACATCCGCATGGTCTCGCTGACCGGCTCGGTCGAGACCGGCAAGTGGATCGCGAAGGCCGCGGCCGACTCGCTCAAGCGCGTGCATCTCGAGCTGGGCGGCAAGGCGCCGGTGGTCGTGTTCGACGACGCCGACATGGAGGCCGTGGCTGAGACGATCGCCGGCACCGGCTTCTACAACGCCGGTCAGGACTGCACCGCGGCCACGCGCGTGCTGGCCTCCGGCAAGGTCTACGACGCGGTCCTGCAGGGCCTCGCCGACCAGGCCGGCGGCTACAAGATGGGCGACCTCTACGACGAGGAGACGACACTCGGCCCGGTGAACTCGGCGCGCCAGCGCGAGCGTGTCGCCGGCTTCCTCGAGCGCCGTCCCGAGCACGCCGAGGTCGTCACCGGCGGCAAGCAGCCCGACATGCCGGGCTACTGGTTCGAGCCGACGGTGGTCGGCGGGCTGCACCAGGACGACGAGATGGTCCAGCGCGAGATCTTCGGGCCGGTCATCACGGTGCAGCCGTTCGCCGACGAGGCCGAGGCGATCAAGTGGGCCAACGGCACGAAGTACGGCCTCGCCTCGTCGGTGTGGACACGTGACGTCGGCCGCGCCCTGCGCGTGTCCAAGGCGCTGCGCTTCGGCTGCGTCTGGATCAACGATCACATCCCGCTCGCGTCAGAGATGCCGCACGGCGGCTACGGCGAGTCCGGCTACGGCAAGGACCTGTCGATGTATGCGGTCGAGGAGTACACGCAGGTCAAGCACGTGATGGCGAGCCTGTCCTGGGCCGCTCCGCGGCTCACGCGCCGGGGCTGCGACGGTCGCGCTTGATGTTGCCGCGGCGCTTCTTGGCATCCAGCCGCCGGCGCTTGCTGGCCTTGGTCGGGCGCGTCGCCGTGCGCGGGCGGCGCACCTCCAGCGCGTGGGCGAGCCGGGCCGCGAGGCGCTCGAGCGCGAGCTCGCGGTTGCGCAGCTGAGACCGGGTGTCCTGCGCGGCCGCCGTGACGCGCGGGCCGAGGCGGGCCGTGACGCGCGCCTTCTGGGCATCGCTCAGCGCGCCGGACGCGACCACGTCGAATACCGCCTCCACGCGCGAGGCGGTCACATTGGCGTGCTGACCGCCCGGGCCGGACGAGCGGCTGGTCCGCAACTCGATCTCGGCCAGCGGAACGGCCACGCCGGGGCGCACGGGCAGCTCGTCGGCCACGAACGTGAAAGACATCACATCCAGGGCCTTGGCAACGGCGCGACTTCCCGCCACCATCCCGGTTAGGGTTGGCGGAAGCCTGGATCACGAATCGAGGAGCCTGGAGAAGTGGAAGCGTCAGCGCTGCACGCACCGACCGGACTCAGCCGGCTGCCGCTCGCGATCCCGCTCCTGCGCCTGCGCTCCGACGAGCAGCTCGTGGCGCTGTTCCGTGCCGGCTCCGACGACGCGTTCGGCGTGCTGCACGACCGCTACCGCCAGCGGCTGTTCGCCTATGTGCGCCAGATGCTCTCGAGCCACTCGCGCCAGGACGCCGAGGACGTGCTGCAGGACGTCTTCGTGCGCGCGTTCGGCGCCCTGCGCGGCGACGGCCGCGCCGTCAACGTGCGCGCCTGGCTGTACCGCGTGGCGCACAACCGCTGCATCGACCACCTGCGCCGCCCGCATCCCGCCGCGTCGGAGATCTTCGAGATGTCGCGCAAGCCGCTGCTGGACCCGGTCGACGAGGCGCAGCAGCGGGAGGACCTCAAGCGGCTCGTGGCGGACGTCGGCCGGCTGCCCGAGCAGCAGCGGTCCGCGCTGCTGATGCGGGAGATCGACGGCTTGAGCTACGCCGAGCTCGCCGGCGCCCTCGACGTGACCGTGCCCGCCGTGAAGTCGCTGCTGGTGCGGGCGCGCGTCGGACTGGTCGAGGCGCAGGAGTCGCGCGACGCCGACTGCGGGGAGATCCGGCGCGACCTGATGGCGTCGTATGACCGCGGCGTGAAGGCCTCCGGCCGCGCGCGCCGGCACATGCGCGAGTGCTCGGGCTGCCGGGAGTACCGCCATGCGCTGCGCAGCGTCCGCCGCTCGTTCGCCGCGCTGGCGCCCGTCGGCGCCGGGCCCGCCGCGCTGCTGGCCAAGCTGATCGGCGC
>JBPCNM010000009.1:0-13688 GCA_051001255.1 Solirubrobacteraceae bacterium | reverse complement strand
CGCCGTGGATCACGGCCCAGCGCCGATTGGCGGCTTTCGAAGGGTCCACCCTGCGGGTGCGCCGCCAATCGACCCTGGACCGCGCCCACAGCAGGGATTCATCCACGACTATCGGTGGATCCAGGCTGAGACGGACCCTTCGTGCCATCCCGGTGCAGAGCATGAAACAAACGACGCGTCCGGCCGTAGTAGCAGGGGAAAGCGCCGTTGACTTCAAAAAGTAAAGCGCTTAGCCTGATTCGCCCGCTAGAGTTGGCGGTCTAGGTTGGGCGAGGTACTGCCCAGGAAGTGCCGGCCCCGTTCTTCATCCAGAGCACGTGGGCCGACCCGAGTCGGCGCACGACGTGAAAGCGAACGCAATGTCCGTAGTTGAACTGCAAGAACTCGAAGAGATCAAGGGCCTTGTGACGAAGGGTCAGCTGACCGGCGTGCTCACGTACGCCGAGATCGCGGGCGCAGTCGCGGAGCTCGATCTCGACGAGGCCGACGTCGAAGAGCTGCACGGCTTTTTTGAGAAGTCCGAGATCGATCTCGTCGAGGAGATCGACCCGGCCGCCCAGGCCGCCAATGCGGTCGACCGGGCGCCCGACAAGCGCCGCGCGCGCAAGAAGGCGACGATCGACCTCAAGCCGGACATGACCACCGACTCCCTTCAGCTGTTTCTGAAGGACATCGGCAAGGTCCGGCTGCTGACCGCACAGGAGGAGGTCGATCTCGCCAAGCGCATCGAGCGCGGCGACCTCGACGCAAAGCAGAAGATGGTCGAGTCCAACCTGCGGCTCGTCGTCTCGATCGCGAAGAACTACCGAAACCAGGGACTCCCGTTCCTCGACCTCATCCAGGAGGGCACGCTCGGTCTCGTTCGCGCGGCAGAGAAGTTCGACTACCGCAAGGGCTTCAAGTTCTCCACCTACGCGACGTGGTGGATCCGCCAGGCAATCGCCCGTGCGCTCGCCGACAAGGCGCGCACCATCCGGATTCCCGTCCACGTCGTCGAGAAGCTGAACAAGATCGGCCGCGCCGAGCGCAAGCTCGTCACGGAGCTCGGCCGCGAGCCGACGCCCGAGGAGATCGCCGAGGTCACCGGCATCGATCCCGAAGAGGTCGACTCGATCAAGCGCTCCGCGCAGGCCCCGGTCTCGCTGGAGAAGCCGGTCGGCGATGAAGAGGAGTCCGAGTTCGGCCAGTTCATCGCCGACGAGCGGGCCGAGTCGCCGTACGAGCGCGCCGCGGAGATCCTCACGAAGGAGGCCCTGCGCGAGGCGCTGGAGAACCTCTCCTACCGTGAGCGCCGCGTGCTCGAGCTGCGCTACGGCCTCGGCGGCGAGCACCCGCGCACGCTCGACGAGGTCGGGCGGACGTTCAACGTCACGCGCGAGCGCATCCGCCAGATCGAGAACCAGTCGCTCAAGAAGCTGCAGAGCCTCGCGGAGGCGCAGAAGCTGCGCGACGTGGCGTAGGGCGGATACGCCGTCCCAGACACCGGCACCAGGGAGACAACATGCATCGCCGCATCCGGCTCGCCGCGTTCGCGAGCGCCGTTGCGTTCCTCGTGGGAGGCGCCGCGCCGGCGCGCGCCCAGGACTCCGAGGTGGTGTCGCTCCTGCGCGACCTGGTGCGCGTCAACACGTCCAACCCGCCCGGCAACGAGGCGATGGTCGCCGAGCTGCTGCGACCGCGCCTGCAGGCGCTGGGCTTCCAGGTCGAGATCGTCCCGACGCCCGCGGCGGGCAAGGCGCACCTGATCGCCCGGCTGCCCGCGACCGCCCCGACGGAGCAGCCGCTGCTGCTCGCGGGCCATGCGGACGTCGTGGGCGTGGAGCGCCCGTTGTGGACGGTCGACCCGTTCGCGGGCGTGATCCGCGGCGACCGCCTCTACGGCCGCGGCGCGATGGACTTCAAGGGCGGGCTCGCGGCGTTCACCGTCGCGGCGATGCGCCTGGCGCGCGAGGGCGTGCCGCGCAATCGCGACCTGATCCTGCTGGCCGAGGCCGACGAGGAGGGCGGCGCCTACGGAACCACCTGGCTGGCCGAGAACCACTGGTCCAAGATCGACGCCGGCATCTCGATCAACGAGGGCGGCTGGATCTTCGAGGACGGCGACGGCGGCGCGCGACTGATGGGAATCACGACGATCGACAAGAGCTCGCTCTCGGTGACGTTCCGCACGCGCGGAACCTCGACGCACTCCTCGCGTCCGCTGCCCGACAGCGCGCTGCGCCGCCTCGTGCGGGCGCTGAACCGCGTCGAGCACTACGACGCGGCGCCGCGCATCACGCCGACCGCGCGCGCCTATCTGCGGGCCTGGGCGAAGGTGTCGACCGGCAGGACCGCCCGGCGGCTGCGGGCGATCACCACCACCCGGCGCGCGGGCGTGCGCCGGCGCTTGGCCGACCGCCTGCAGCGCGGTCGCTTCGGCGAGCTCTACGACGGTCTGGTCCGCAACATCTTCGTCCCCACGATCGTCGGCGGCGGCTTTCGCGCCAACGTGCTGCCCGGCACGGCCGAGGCGACGGTGAACATGCGCATGCTGCCGGGGCAGGAGCCCCGCCCGCTGATCCGCGAGCTGCGCCGCGCGGTCGACGACCCGAGCGTCGAGATCACGCCGATCGTCTCGGGTGACGCGACGGTCGAGGAGACGCTCGACGCGTACGACGTCCGCGCCCGGCAGGCGCCCTCCGCGGTCGACACCGACCTGTTCCGCACGCTCGTGCGCGAGGGCCGGCGCCAGTGGCCGGGCGTCGAGGTCACCCCGGCGCTGTTCGAGGCCGGGACCGACGCGGCGCCGTGGCGCGGGCGCGGCATCCCGGTCTACGGCGTCTACCCGTACCCGATCAGCCACGCTGACCTGATGGCCATGCACGGCAACGACGAGCGGGTCCCGATCGAAGGGCTCGAGCAGGGCACCGACATGCTGACCCGCGTGCTGCGCGAGGCGGTGGGAACGCCGTAGGGGCGCCCGGCCGCGGGTTGGCAGCGGGCATCAACTCCACCTTTCGATCGCTCGGAACACGACCGGAGTCGCCGGGGCATAGCGCAGCCCGGTCGCTCAACACGGATCGAGTCGTGCCGATCTCTCGGCTGTGCCCCCGCGTCCGTCACCCTTCGCCGTCGCCGCGCCACCGGCGGTACCAGCCGCGCCGTCCGCGCGGATCGCCACGGCGGCGCGCGCGTTCGGCGACGCCTATCCGCCGCTGCGAGGGCAGTTGCGCGTGCGCGCGGCCGGGCTGCTGCTGCTCGCGACGACGCTGCTCTATCTGCCGTGGATGCTCACCTCGCTCAACGAGGACGCCCCGTGGCTGGCCTGGCCGTTCGCCGCGGCGAACCTCTTCTCCCTGGCCTACGGCGCACTGTCGGTGTTCAACGCGTGGCGGCGGCACGTGCCCGAGCGACGTCCGCTGCCCGAGGGCGCGGAGCCGGTGGTGGCGGTCATCGTCCCGACCTGCGGTGAAGCGGTGCCGATGGTGCTGCGGACGGTGGTCTCCGTCCTGGAGCAGGACTGGCCGGCCGACCGGCTCGTCGTGGTGATCAGCGACGACGGCCACGACCCTGAGCTCGAGGCCGCCGTGGCCGCCCTGCCGGTGCTCTATCACTCCCCGCCGCCGCGCTTCGCGCCCGGCCGTGACGGCGCTGCGAAGGCCGGGAACCTCAACTCGGCCGTGGCCATGCTCGACGTCGAGCATCCGGAGATCGGCTACATCGAGACGCGCGACGCCGACGACGAGCTCGGCTCCGAGGGATTCCTGCGCCGGGTCGTCGGCCAGCTCGAGGCCGACGACAAGCTCGCGTTCGTGCAGACGATCAAGGAAGCGCAGGTCAGCGCCGGCGACCCGTTCAACAATCGCGAGTCGATGTTCTACCGCGGTCAGATGCTCGCACGCAACGCGGCCAACGCGGTCTTTCCGTGCGGGTCCGGCGTGGTCTGGCGGCGAACGGCGCTGCGCGAGATCGGCGACTTCCCGACGTGGAACCTGGTGGAGGACCTGCAGTCCGGCGTCGAGGCCCTGCGGCGCGGCTGGCGTGGGATGTACCTCCCCATCGTGGGCGCCGTGGGCCAGCACTCACCCGAGGACGTCCCGAACGTGTACAAGCAGCGCGGCACGTGGGCGATCGACACGGTGCGCCTGATGGTCTGGGGCGATCTGCGCGGTCTGGACCTGCGCCAACGCGCCCAGTTCGCGGAGATGCTGATCTTCTACCTCAACGCGTTCACCGTCCTCGTCTACATCCCGAGCATCGCCTGCTCGCTGCTCGGTTGGACGCCGCTGGACGCCGACGGCATCGGCTACGTCGGCCACATGATCCCGCTCGTGCTGGCGACCGAGGTGTGGCTGCTCGTGGTCAACGCTCCCTACAACGATCGGCGTGGCAGCCAGCGGCGGCCCTTCCAGGCGCTGTGGCGGGTGCGGATCATGTGGACCGGCATGGCGCCGATCTACATGAAGGCGTCCATCCAGGCCCTCGTCGGCGGCCGCAACCGCAAGCCGGTCTACAAGGTCACCCGCAAGCAGGACGACCTCCGCTGGCACTGGCGCCACACCCTGCCCCAGACCACGCTCGTGCTGCTCGTGCTCTTCGCGCTGATCTACGCGCTGCGCCACGGCACGCTGCCCAGCGTCAGCCTGCTCGCCGGCGCCGTCTACTGGGGTGGCCTCAACATCGTGCTGCTCACCGGCTTCGTGGCGCGCGGGTGGCATGGCCTCGGGCTCGCCAAGCGCGCGGTCAGCCTGCCGGAGGCGGGGCACGGCGCGGCGCCCACCGCCGAGGTGGCGACCGACGTCGCCTAGCGTGACACTCAGTAGATGCGGGCCAGCAGCCCGCCGTCGACGACGATGTCGATGCCGGTGAGGTAGGACGCCTCGTCGGAGGCGAGGAAGGCCACGACGTTCGCGACGTCCCGTGGCGAGGCGAAGCGCCGCAGCGGGTAGCGCTCCTCGATCGCGCGGCGCGCCGCCTCGGGGTCGGGCTGGTGGGCGAAGAAGTCGGCGAGCATGGGCGTCTCGACGTCGCCCGGGCAGATGGTGTTGACCCGGATCTGCTCGGGACCGTGTGCGGCGGCCAGGCTGCGGCACAGTGCCCGCAAGCCGCCCTTCATGGCGCCGTACGCCGGCATGTCGGGATCCCCCACGATGCCCAGCAGCGACGCGGTGATGACGATCGCGCCTTCCCCGGCGGCTCGCATGGCGGGCAGGCACGCCTCGACGCCCCAGGCGACGCCGCGCAGGTTGACCTCGTAGAGGTCCTGCCACTGGCGGGCGGATGTCGCTGCGAGCCCGCCCATGACCTGCACGGCCGCGTTGGCGTGCAGGACGTCGATGCGGCCGAAGTGCGCCAGCGTCTCCCGCGCGATCCGTTCGTGGTCCTCGCGGAGCGCTACGTCCGCCTCCACCGCGACGGCCCGGCCGCCGCCGCCGCCGATCTCCTGTGCGAGCCGCTGCCCAGCGTCGGCATCGCGGTCGACGAGGGCGACGGACGCGCCCTCGCGCGCCAGCTTGCGCGCGGTCGCCGCGCCGATGCCGCCGGCGGCGCCGGTCACGATGGCGCTCTTGCCGTCCAGGCGCCCCATCAGAGGATGCCGTGGCTGCGGAACGCCTCGCCGAGTGGCATGCCGGCGGCCAGCTCGGCCCGCATCTCGCCCTCGGAGCGGACCTTGTCCTCCGCGAGGCCGACCACCCGCTCGCCGAGCGCGGCGGGGATCACCGCCACGCCGTCGTTGTCCGCGATCACGAGGTCGCCGGGCTCGACCGTGACGTCGCCGCAGCGGATGGGCACGCCCCGGGCGGTGACGTCCGTGCGGCCCAGCGAGTCCTGGGGGTCGATGCCCGCCACGAACGTCGGGAAGCGCATCCGGGTCAGCGCGCGCGTGTCTCGGGTCCAGGCGTCGGCGATCAGCCCGTGGGCTCCCTTCGCGTGGCACGCCGTGGCGAGCAGCTCGCCCCAGTAGGAGCCGTCACAGGTGGACACCACCATCACGTCGCCCGGCTGCAGCGCCTCGACGGCGGCGATCTCGCCCTTGTAGTGGTCGGCGGGGTCCGGGGGCGGTCGGTCCACGATCCTCAGCTCGACCGTCGCGGCGCGGCCGGCCAGGCGCGCGACGGGGTCGAGCGGCCGGATCCGGTGATGCATGGTGTTGTGGCGCACCCCGACGACGTCGAGGCAGTCCGAGATCACGGCGACATGCAGGCGCGACAGCCGCTCGATCGGCTCCAGGGCGGGGCGGACGGCTACCAGCCGCCGATCATGCCGCGCAGCACCCCGCGCGGCTCGCTCTCGGGGTGCGCGGAGCGCCCGCGCAGGAAGTCGAAGTCGCAGCCCTGGTCGGCCTGCAGCACGTGCTCGAGGTACAGCGCGCCGTAGCCGCGGCGATAGGCCGCGGGTGGGGGCCGCCAGCTCTGACGGCGGCAGCCGAGCTCTTCCTCGTCGACGAGCAGGTCGATGCGGCGCTCCCGAACGCTCACGGCGATCCGGTCGCCGTCGCGGACGAGCCCGAGCGGGCCGCCCACCGCGGCCTCGGGCGCCACGTGCAGCACGACGGCGCCGAAGGCTGTCCCGCTCATCCGCGCGTCGGAGATCCGCAGCATGTCGCGCACCCCGGCGCGCAGCAGCTTCTGGGGAATGGGCAGCTGCCCCCACTCGGGCATCCCGGGGCCGCCCCGCGGGCCCGTGTTGCGCAGCACCATGACCGTGCCCGGCTCGGCGGCCAGGTCGGGATCGTCGATGCGGGCCGCCACGTCGTCGATGTCCTCGAAGACCAGCGCCTTCCCTTCGTGCTCGAGCAGCGCCGGCTCGGCTACGCTCGGCTTGATCACGGCGCCGTCGGGCGCCAGCGAACCGTGCAGCACCGCAACCCCGCCGGCGGGGCGGACCGGGTCTTGCAGCGAGCGGATGACCGCAGCGTCGGGGCGCTTGGGCCGCAGCGCCGCACCGAGCGTGTGCCCGGTGATCGTGAGCGCGTCCTCGCGCAGCAGGGGGCGCAGCTCCGCCAGCACGGCCGGGATGCCCCCGCCGTGGAAGAGCTGCTCCACGAGGTGGCCCCCCACGGGTTGGACGTCGACGATCGCCGGTGTGCGCCGGGCGACCTCGTCGAAGCGGCGCAGCGGCAGCTCGACTCCGATCCGGCCCGCGAGCGCGAGGAGGTGCACGATCGCGTTGACCGACCCGCCGATCCCCATGAGCAGCGTGATGGCGTTGTGCAGCGCGTCCTCGGTGAGGATCGCCGACGGGCGGAGCGCTTCGCGCGCCACCGCCACCGCCCGCGCCCCGGTCGCCTCGGCGACCTGCAGCCGCCGGGCGTCCATCGCCGGCACGCACGCCGAGCCCGGCAGCGCCATGCCCAGGCCCTCGAGCAGGGCGGCCATGGTCGACGCGGTCCCCATCTCCGGGCAGTGGCCGGGGGAGGGCCCGGCGGCCGCCTCGAAGTCGTCGTAGTCGGCCTGGGTGATCTGCCCCGCGCGCAGCTGATCGGTGTAGCGCCACAGGTCGGTGCCGACGCTCACCGCGCGCTCCCGGAAGACCGCCGGGGTGGCCGGGCCGCCGCTGAGCGCGATCGCCGGCACGTCGGCGCTGGCGGCCCCGAGCAGCTGGGCCGGGATCGTCTTGTCGCAGCCGCCGAGCAGCACGACTGCGTCGAGCGGATAGGAGCGCAGGCACTCCTCGACGTCCATCGCCATCAGGTTGCGGTAGAGCATCGTCGTCGGCTTCATGAGCTGCTCGCCGAGCGAGACGGTGTTGAACTCGAGCGGCACGCCGCCGGCCGCGGAGACGCCCCGCTTGACCGCGGCGCCGAGCGCGCGGAGGTGCACGTTGCAGTTCACGAGCTCCGACCAGGAGTTGCAGATGCCGATGATCGGCTGCCCCTCGCCGGCGCTGACCGAGAAGCCCTGCGCCCGCAGCGCGCTGCGATGCAGCAAGCCCGGCACGTCGTGGCCGTCGAACCAGCGGCCTGAGCGCAACGAGCGGCTCATGCCGAGGCCCGGACGATGAGCTCGTTGGGCAGGACGACGTCGTTGGTCGCCGGAGACCGACCGCCCAGGACGCCGACGAGCATCTCCGCCGCCGCCCGGCCCATCTCGTAGCCGGCGACCCGCACGGTCGTCAGCGGCGGGTCGACGTACGCCGAGAACGCGAAGTCGTCGAACCCGGCGACGGCCACGTCGTCGGGAACGCGGAGCCCGAGGCCCTTGGCGCCGTGGACAGCGCCGATGGCCAGGACGTCGGATCCGCACACGATGGCGGTCGGCCGCGGCGAGGACCTCAGCACCGCCTCGGCCATGAACTCGCCGCCGTCGGCCTGCCAGGTGGCCTCGAAGCGCTCGAGCTCGGGGTGGACGGGAACGCCTGCCGCGCTCAGCGCCTCGCGGTGACCCAGGTGGCGCTGCTCGACCACGGCCCACGGCAGCCGGGCGGCGACGAACGCGAACACCTCGTGTCCTGCGCCGATGAGGTGCTCGGTCAGGGCGCGGGCGGTCTCGCGCTCGTTCGTGCGGACCGACAGCACGTCGGGGTCGTCGAGCACCTCGTCGAAGACGACGAACGGCACCTCGAGCGCCTTGAGCCGGGTGACGTGCTCGAGGCGCATCCGGGGGTCGCCGGACATCAGCACGAACGCGCCGTCCACCCGGCCCTCGAGGACCGGTGACAGCAGCGACGAACGCTCGCTCAGTGGACGTTCGGCCTTCAACAGCAGCTCGTAGCCCCGGTCGCGCGCGATGTCGGCGACGCCGGCGACGAGCAGGTCAGTCAGGGGGTCGGCGAGGAAGCTCGGCGCCTCGTCGAGGATGAGGAATGCGAAGGTCTGCGTGCGCGAGGAGCGCAGGCCGCGGGCAGCCGAGTTCGGGTGGTAGCCGAGCTCGCGCAGCGCCCGCTCGACGCGCTCGCGCGTCCCGGGACGCATCAGGTCGTGGCGCTCGCGGACGGTGTTCGAGACCGTCTGCACCGACACGCCGGCGTGCTCGGCGACATCCCGCAGCGTCGCTCGTCTCTTGTCGCGCTCAGAGGGCACTTGAACGTCAAAGTATCATCCTGGCGTGCCTGCCGCTTTGACGTTCGAACCGTGATGCCTGACCACCTGTGCACTCCGGGCTGGTGGAGCGGAGCCGTCGGCTACGAGCTGTACGTGCGCTCCTTCGCCGACGGCAACGCCGACGGGCTCGGCGATCTCATCGGCGCGCGCGAGCACCTCGAGCACCTCGCGTGGCTCGGCGTCGACGCCGTCTGGCTGACGCCGTTCTACCCCTCGCCGGGCCGCGACGCCGGCTACGACATCTCAGACCACTGCGCCGTGGACCCAGCGCTGGGCACCCTCGAGGACTTCGATCGCCTGCTCGCGCGCGCCCGCGAGCTTGGCCTGCGGGTCCTGATCGACATCGTCCCGAACCACACCTCCTCCGAGCACCCGTGGTTTCGATCGGCGCTCGAAGGCCCGGACAGCCCCCACCGCGACTACTACGTCTGGCGCGAGCCGAAGGACGGCGGCGCGCCGCCCAACAACTGGGTCGCCAACTTCGGCGGGCCGGCGTGGACGCGGGACCCTGCCGGCCGCCAGCACTACCTGCACCTCTTCCTGCCCGAGCAGCCCGACCTCAACTGGGAGCTGCCGGCGGTCGACGCCGAGTTCCGCCGGATCCTGCGCTTCTGGCGGGATCGCGGCGTCGACGGCTTCCGCATCGACGTCGCGCACATGCTCCGCAAGGACCCCGCGCTGCGCGACAACCCACCGGCGCGCCGGACGACGCGCGAGCCCGGGACCGTCGAGGCGTGGGACCGCTTCGAGCACGTCCACGACCTCGACCAGGACGGCGTGCTCGACATCTACCGGGGCTGGCGCACGGCCGTCCCGGACGCCCTGCTGCTCGGCGAGGTGTACCTGCTCGACCCCGTGCGGACGACCCGCTACGTGCAGGACGGCGATGGCCTGGACCTGACGTTCTGGTTCGGTCCCATGGTGGCCGATTGGAGCGCCGCGAGCCTCCGCCGCGCGCTGCGGGAGCCCGATGCGCTCGCCTCCGGTCGCATCGCCTGGGTGGCCGGCAACCACGACGGCGCTCGCCCGGCCTCGCGCCTGGGCGGCGGCCCGCGCGGCCGGCGCCGATCGCTGTGCCTGTTCACGCTCCTGGCGCTGCTGCCCGGCATGGCCTTCCTCTATCAGGGCGACGAGCTCGGCCTCCAGGACGGCGTCGTGGAGCCGGCCGACGCCCGGGACCCGATCGCCGTGCACGGACGCGAGCCGGCCGCCGGCCGCGACGGCGCGCGGACGCCGATCCCGTGGCGGACGGGCCACGGCTGGGGCTTCACCACCGCGCCGCGGCCGTGGCTTCCCTACGGGCAGCACACCGAGCGCGACACGGTGGCCTGGCAGCGCGAGCACCCGGACTCGTGGCTGCACCGCCACCGACGCCTGCTCGAGGTGCGGCGGCAGCTGCGCCGCGACGGGGCGCATGGAGTCCCGCAGTGGCTCGCCGGGCATGAGGATCTCGTGGCCTATCGCCGTGACGACGTCCTGGTCGCCGCCAACCTCGGATCCGAGCCGGCGACGGTCCCCCCGGCCTACTCGGCGTGGCAGGTCCGCTTCAGCTCGCTCGGCCGCGACGCGGGGTCCCACGACGGCGTGGTCGCCATCGACGAGGCGCTCGTCCTCGAACGCGGTCGCGGTCGCGGCGGAACGAGCTCAGCCGGGACCTTCGAGGCGGACGTGGTGTCCCGCGCCGGTCAGTGACTCGACCGCCGCGTCGAGCGCCGCCCCGCGCACGAGTACGTAGTCGGTGTCGTACGTCGAGATCGCGAAGATCGGGATGCCGGCCGCGGCCAGGGGCTGGGCGAGCGACGCGAGAATGCCCGTGAGGCCGAAGTCGAGCGGTCCGCGCACCATCAGCGCCCGCCAGCCTCTCTCGACGGTTGCGCCGGGCGGAGCGTTGGACGCCGAACAGACGATCGAGAGCTCCTCGGCCGTGCGCGTGATCGAGAGCAGACCCCCGGCCGTGTCTGTGAGCAGCTCGGGCCAGGGCGCATCGGCCGGTAGGCGAGAGACTGCCAGTTCGCCGCCGAGTACACGCAGCGTGACGGCCGGCTGTGCGTCCTGCGCCACCTGCCGATCCAGCGCGCGTTCCGCGATGCTAGCGGTGCTTGGCCGGGTCGAGGAAGCGATCGAAGACGGCGCCGGTGGCCTCGGCCTGGATCAGCTTCCCGCCGACGTCGATGGCGATGTCCTGCTTCGTCCAGCGCTTCGGTTGGTAGAGGCCGAGTGCCGTGTTGAGCAGGACGTCACCGGTGTAGACCGCGCCGAAGACCGCCGCGACCGCCTTCTGGCCCCGCAGTCCCGCGTGTGCCGCGATGCCGTAGGCGCCGCCCCACATGGCGCCGAGCGCGAAGTGGGTGACGTAGTTCAGGCGCTTGCGCCCTGCGATGCTGCTCGGGTGCACCGGCAGGACCTTCTCGGCGAAGTCCGCCGGTGCGTAGCTGTCCTCGCGGCCGGTCAGCGGCATCTCGACGAGTTTCTGGAACGCGGTCATCACCGCTGTGCCTGCGACGCTCGCCAGGACGCCGCGGCCGACGGTCGCGGCCAATGTCGATCCGTTTCGGGTCATGGCGTGCGGTTACCCCGTGGTCGAGGTCGCGAAGCCGGTGAAGCGGTCGAGGCTCACGGAACGGGGGTGCCGTCGGGTCGCACGACGAGCCAGAGCCCGCCGAACTCCTCCACGTCGTGGCAGAGCACCCGGCCCGGCGCGTCGTCGACGTAGTAGTAGAGCGGCTGTCCGTCCACGGTCACCTGCCGCTTGCCGTCCCGCCGGCGGGTCGTGCCGAGCCGCGCGGAGCCTGCGCCCTTGCCGGCCACGGGACGCCGCTGCGTGAGGACGGGCGGCCATGCGTCGGCACACGCGCCGTAGCACTCGGGCTTCGACGACGTCTCCTTGTCGAAGATGTACACGGCCTGCCCGCGTCCGTCGGCGAGGATCTTCCCGAACTGGGAGCTCACCGCCTTGATCGTCTTGCCACGTCGAGCCGCCGGGGCGTGCTTGGGGGCCGGCGCGGCCGCTGTCGTCGTCGCCGGCGTGGCGGTGGCGGTCGCGACTCTCGGCGCCTGAGCGGCCGCGGCCGTATTGCGTTCATCGCCACCGCATCCCGCGAGCAGCGCGGCAGCGAGCGCCAGCATCGGGACTGCCGGCCGGATCATCGGTGCTCCTTCGGTCGGACGGACGACCCGAGTCTCGCGCCGGCTTCTTACGACGCCATTACCTCCGCCTTCAGGCGGTGCCGTAGCGAAACCCGACCTGCGCGTCCCCACGTGTGCAGGTGTAGTTCGTGTCCCCGTCGCCGGCATCGGCCGGCTCGCAAGAGAACCCCTCGGCGTCGTAGGGCTGACGGCCGCGGCCCTCCGCCGCCGCGGCGACCGTCCTCGCCACGTCGCAGCCGACTCCGCCGGCGCGGATGCCCAGCGCCTCGTGACCGGGCACCATGACCTCCCCGCACTCGGCCGCCGCGGACGGGCTCGACTCCGGTGCGCTCGGCGAGCCGGCATCCTCGCCGCAGCCTGCCAGCGCGAGCACAGCGAGCATCGTGGCGGGGATGCGTGTCTCATCCGGAAACCCGACCGGGGCCACCCATCTGCGATCGGGACCGGCTCCAGCGCCAGCCGCGGGTCGCGTTGCTCGGCGCGCAGCGAAGATGCAAGGTGATGTCCGGGCGCGCAGACGACGGTCCTGGCGGCGTTCGCCGTGCCTGACGGCCCGGCGCTCGCGTTGGCGCTGGTGGTCTTGGCGGGAACGCTCGCGGCCGCCGTTGCCCGGCCGCCCTATCTGTCCGAGGCGGTGGCGGCTGCCGCCGGCGCGGTGGCGCTCGTCGCTGCGGGTGCGGTTGGGCTGTCTCACGCCGGCGACGCGCTGGGCGAGTTGGGGCCGACGGTCGGATTCCTGGCGGCGCTGTTGCTGATCGCCGACGGCTGCCGGCGTGAAGGACTCTTCGAGGCCATCGGCGTGGTCATGGCGCGCGGCTCCAGGGGAAGCCCGCGACGGCTGCTGGCGTTCGTCTTCGTGACGGGCGCGGGCGTCACGGCGGTGCTCAGTCTCGACGCCACCGTCGTGTTGCTCACGCCTGTGGTCTTTGCCACGGCGGCGCGGATGCGCACGAGTCCCAAGCCGCACGTCTACGCCTGTTCGCATCTGGCCAACTCGGCGTCGCTGCTGCTGCCCGTCTCGAATCTCACCAACCTACTGGCCTTCGACGCCAGCGAGCTGTCCTTCGTGCGCTTCGCCGCGCTGATGGCGCTTCCGACGATCGCTGCGGTGGGCGTGGAGTGGTTGGTCATCAGCCGGTTCTTCGGGGTCGATCTCGGACGCCCACGCCGGCGCACGCCTCCGCCGGCGCCCGTAGAGCTGCCGCGCGTCGCGCTCGCGGTGCTCGCGCTCACGCTGGCAGGGCTCAGACGCCGCATCAGCCGCTCGGCGCCGTGCGCGGCGTCGCGGTGCGGAACCCCGATGCGATCGAGCCGCAACGAGGTCACCCGGCCGCCCGTGAGCCGGCCGCCGAGCGCCGGCTCGACCGTGAGCAGCGCGCTGTAGGAGAGCGTCCCCCCGGTGCCGAAGTTCGTCCAACCTGAGAGGTTGCCGAGCGAATAGGCGATCAGCCGGCGCTTGTAGAGCTCCATGCCACGCAACACGTGCGGGCCGGAGCCGAGCACGAGATCGGCGCCGGCG
>JBPCNM010000008.1:0-3759 GCA_051001255.1 Solirubrobacteraceae bacterium | reverse complement strand
GGACGACGTCGCCCGTGCCCACCGTCAGCCCGCCAAACTCCACGGGAGCGCCGACCTCGATCTGCGCGATGCGCCCGCGCGCGGGGACGGGCACCACCGACCGCGCGCACACGGGGAACCCCAGCGCAGCCGTCTCCTCGACGTCGCGGCACGCCCCGTCGACGACCACGCCACGCACGCCGCGCAGCGACGCGGCGAGGCTGAGCAGACCGCCCCAGCACGACACCCCGACGTCACCCCCGTTGGCCAGCACCAGCACGTCGGCGGGGCTCGCCCACTCGATCGCGTCGACCGCGACATGCGTCGACGCGACCCGCTCATCGACGGGGCCCAGCCGCACGGTCAGCGCGCGTCCCGCGAACGTCGGCGCAGGCCACACGGGGCGCACCCCGGCGACCCCGGGCGGCAGCTGCGCTGCGTCGAGCGCGTCGCTGACCAGCGTGCTGGCGAGCGCGGCGAAGCGGGCGAGCGTGATGTCGAGGCGCTCCATGCCGCCATGACACCATCGCCGGGCGATACCGTCCAACACCGATCGGCTTGCCCAGCGATAGCGTCTCGCTCTGGATGCTCGAGACCCGCCAGGCCCGCTACTTCGTCGCCGTCGCCGAAGAGCTGCACTTCGGTCGCGCCGCTGCGCGCTTGGGCATCGCGCAGCCACCGCTCAGCGCCGCGATCAAGCGCCTCGAGACGCAGCTCGGCGCCCGGCTGCTCGAGCGCACGAGCCGCGACGTCGCCCTCACCCCCGCCGGCGAGGCCCTGCTCGAAGAGGCTCGGGCGCTGCTCGCCCAAGCCGACCGCGCCGCGCGCGCGGCCACCCGCGCCGCCCAGGGCCAGCGGGGCCAGCTGTCGGTGGGAAGCGTCGCCTCCGCCTTTCACGACCTGCTCCCCGCGGCCCTGCCTCGCTTCCGCGCCCGGCACCCCGACGTGCGGCTCACCCTGCACGAGGTCGACACCGCACCCGCCGTGCGCCAGCTGCACGACCGCCGCCTCGACCTCGCCCTCATCCGCCTCGACCGCGACCAGCCCGGCCTGTGCGTCACACCGCTCCACCGCGACCCGCTCGTGGCCGCCCTGCCGACGGCGCACCCCCTCGCCCGACGGAAGGTCGTCCGCCTGCGCGAGCTCGCGTCCGAAGCCTGGATCTTCGTGCCACGCGAGGTGTCACCGCCGTACCACGACCAGATCCTCGCGGCCTGCCGTCACGCCGGCTTCAGCCCCCGCGTCCAGCACCACAGCATCAGCATCCAGACCCAGATCGCGATGGTCGCCTGCGGCCTGGGCGTCGCCCTCGTACCGGCCTCCACCCAGCGCCTGCAGCTCGACGACGTCGCCTACCGACCGCTCGCCCGGCCCGTCGTGCTCCTCGAGCTGGCGATCGTCACGCGCGACCGACCGCCCAGCCCGGCGCTCACCAACCTCGTCGCCACCCTTGGTATCACAGCGGTATCATGCCTCTACCCATGGCCATGACGCTTCGCCTCAGCGATGAGGAGACCGCGGCCCTGCGCGCACGCGCCGAGCTGGAAGGGCGCAGCATGCAGCAGGTCGCGCGCTCCGCGCTGGGTGACTATCTCCTGCGCGCCGAGGATGACGAGTTGACCGAGCGCCTGGCCGAGCAGGGTGCGCGTCGCTTCGCCGAGCTGCTGCGCCGGCTCGGCGAGTGACGCTCTACATCAGCGCCGAGCAGGCGCTGCGCATCGCCCGAGTCGCAGTCGGCGGTCCGGTCGAGCTTCGTGATCTCGGGCTGCTGCAAGCCGCCGTCCACCGTCCGCGCGCCAGCGTGCTGGGCCAGGACGCCTATCTCGATGTCCTCACCAAGGCGGCCGCGCTGATGCACTCGCTCGCCGGCAACCACCCGCTCGTCGACGGCAACAAGCGGCTCGCGTGGCTCGCGACCTACGTCTTCCTCTCGAAGAACGGGATCACACTCGAGCCCAGCGACGACGCGGCGTACGAGCTCGTGATGGCGGTGGCGTGCGGCTCGATCGACGACGTCGGCGAGATCGCGGCGGCGCTGGCGTCGTTCGCAGCGGTGCACTGACCCGTTCCAGGGCCACACTCGCGCAGCCCTGCTCTGGCAAGCTCCGAGCAGGTCCAGCCATCCGGGGAGGCAGCGCGATGCGACACCGACTCACTCGACGGCGCCTGCTGCAGGCGGGAGGGTCGCTCGCCGCGGTACGGGCTCGGCGCGAGAGGCGCAGTCGCCCGCACGGGCCGCGCTGCTGCGCCCACCACGACCTACGCGGTCGCGGGGCTCGCGGAGCCGGGAGAGATCCTCGTGGATCGCTGGGGGATTCCGCACCTCTACGCGCAGAGCCAGGACGACGCGTTCTTCCTCCAGGGCTTCAACGCGGCGCGCGACCGGCTGTGGCAGATCGACCTCTGGCGGCGGCGGGGACTGGGCCGCCTCTCGGCCGCACTCGGGCCGTCCTACCTCGAGCAGGATCGCGCCTCGCGCCTGTTCCTCTACCGCGGCGAGATCCAGCGCGAGTGGGACGCCTATGCCCCCGACGCCGAAGCCATCGCCACGAGCTTCACGGCGGGGATCAACGCCTACGTCGAGCTCGTCGAGCGCGGCGTCGTGCCGCTGCCCGTCGAGTTCGAGGCGCTCGACTACGCGCCGGAGCGCTGGGCGCCCGAGGACGTCGTGCGCATCCGGAGCCACGGCTTGACGCAGAACGTCGACAGCGAGGTCGCCCGTGCGCTCGTGCTGCGCGAGTTCGGCCGCGATGCCGAGGCGCTGCGCCGCCGGCTCGAGCCGCGCTGGGAGACCGTGGTGCCGGACGGGCTCGATCTCGACGACATCCCCGAGGACGTCCTGGCCGTCTACGAGCTCGCGACGCAGCCCGTCGAGTTCGCGCCGGAGCAGGCCGCCGCGGGCCTGGCCGCGGTGACCGCGCGGGCGCGCCGGGCCGAGCACGTCGGCTCCAACAACTGGACGATCTCGGGCCGGCGGACCGCGACGGGCCGCCCGATCGTCGCCAACGACCCGCACCGCGCCCAGGGCGTGCCGTCGCTGCGCTACCTCGCGCACCTCAACGCCCCCGGGCTGAACGTGATCGGGGCGGGGGAGCCGGCCCTGCCCGGCATCTCCATCGGCCACAACGACCGCATCGCCTTCGGCCTCACGATCTTCGCCATCGACCAGGAGGACCTCTACGTCTACAGGACCCAGCCCGACCAGCCGGCGGAGTACCGCTACCGCGACGGCTGGGAGTCGATGCGCACCGTGCTGGAGGAGGTCCCCGTCCGGGGCGCCGCGCCCGCGACGGTGACGCTCCGCTTCACGCGCCATGGGCCGGTCATCGCCGAGGACGTGCGCCGGCGCACCGCGTTCGCCGTGCGCTCGGTCTGGTTCGAGCCCGGCACCTCGGCCTACTTCGCGAGCATCGCCTACATGCGCGCGAACAGCTGGGCCGGGTTCCGCCGGGGAGTCGGGCGCTGGGGGGCGCCGGGCGAGAACCAGGTCTACGCCGATCGCTCCGGGCGGATCGGCTGGAAGCCCGGCGGCCTCGCGCCGCGGCGGCCGAACTGGGACGGGTTGCTGCCCGTGCCGGGCGACGGGCGCTACGAGTGGGACGGCTTCCTGGACGCGGAAGACCTGCCGGTGAGCTTCCAGCCGCGCAAGGGCTGGTTCGCCACGGCGAACGCGGAGAACCTTCCCGCCGGGTACCCGTACCGACGCCGGAAGCTGGGCTTCGAGTGGTCCGCGCCCTTCCGCCTGGCGCGGATCGAGCGGGTCCTGCGCCGCGAGCGCCG
>JBPCNM010000007.1:0-10843 GCA_051001255.1 Solirubrobacteraceae bacterium | reverse complement strand
TGGTCGACGCGGTGAAACGTGTCGTCCGGAAGCGAGATCGCCGTCTTCATCCTCCGAGTATAACCAGGTCATACCCATTCGGCGCTCCGAGCCGGCGTCCGCCGCCACACTGTCTGGCCCGTGCCCGCCAGCCGCGTCGCCTACGTCGGACTTCGTCCCCGGGACGTGTCGTGCAGGCGTCAGTGGGGGCTGGCGGGGAGGAGCAGCGTGAGGGCCTAGCGGGCCATCGGCCAGATCCCCGTCGACTGGCAGGTCGAGGCCCAGGCCGGCGCCAACCCCGCCGATGTCCTGGCCACGACACATCAGCAGACCGGCATCGCCCGCGCGCTGCCCGTGTCGTTCGCCTCCGCCCCGGGACTGAAGGCCTCAAGCGACGGCTCGACCCAGCAGACCGGCCCCGGCCGCGTGCTCGGACTGCCCGACGGCTACGCGAAGGCGTTCCCCGGTGTCATCCGCGGGCTCTCAGGCGCTTCCACCGGGGTCCTGCTCTACCAGCAGACGGCCGCCAACCTGCGCGGCGACACGATCACGATCGGCCGCGCCGGCGGCCAGACCGCCAAGGTCAAGGTCGACGGCGTCGTCGACCTGCCGAGCATCGACTCACTGTTCCAGAAAGTCGGCGCACCGGTCGGCGCCCAACCCCAAGCGCCACCCGACAACGTCGTGCTGTTGCCCCAACGCGCCTTCGCCGCCGTCGAACGGGGAGCGCACGTCACGACGCAGATCCACGCGCAGCTCTCACACCGCCTGCCCCCCAGCCCCAGCGCCGCGTTCACCCGGGTCTCGGGCAACGCCCGCAACCTGGAGACGCAGCTCACCGGCGCCGGCCTGGTCGGCGACAATCTCGGCACCGCGCTCGACAGCGCCCGCAAGGACGCCCTCTACGCCGAGCTGCTGTTCCTCTTCCTCGGCGTCCCCGGCGCGATCCTCGCCGGCCTGGTGACCGCGTCGATCGCCTCGGCGGGCGCGGACCGCCGGCGCCGTGACGCCGCGCTGCTGCGCACCCGCGGCGCCCCCACCCACCAGCTCACCCGCGTCGCGTTGAGCGAAACCGCGCTCAGTGGCGGCGCCGGCGTGGCGGTCGGCCTGGCGGCTGCGCTGATCATCGGCTCGGCGGCGTTCGGAACCGCCGGCTTCGGCGCCTCGACGCTGTCCGCCGGGCTGTGGGGCGGCGGCGCCGCGCTCACCGGGCTGCTGATCGCAGCCGGATCGATCGCGCTGCCCGCATGGCGCGACGCCCGATCGCTCACCGTCGCCGGCCAACGCGCACACGTCGGGCGCCGTGACCGAGCGCCCTGGTGGACCCGGTACGGCCTGGACTTCGCCGCACTTGCCGGCTCGGCGTTCGTGTTCTCGCAGGCGTCCAAGAACGGCTACAACCTCGTGCTCGTCCCCTAGGGCATCCCGCAGGTGTCGGTCAACTGGTACGCGCTGCTGGCCCCTGTTCTCGGTTGGATCGGCCTGGGCCTGCTGGCCTACCGCATCGCCGACCTGTTCCTCGTCCGCACGCCGCACGCCGCTCACGCGGCTGCTGCGCCCACTCGCCGGAGAGCTCGCGCCGACGGTCGCCGCCACGATGGGCCGCCAACGGCGACTGCTGGCCACGGCCGTGACCCTGGTCGCGCTCACCAGCGCGTTCGCCGGTTCCACGGCGGTGTTCAACTCCACCTACCAGCAGCAGGCCGAAGCCGACGCCCGCCTGTCCAACGGCGCCGACGTCACGGTCACCGAGTCGCCCGGCGTGCAGGTCGGCCCGCAGGGCGCGGCACGCCTGACCAAGGTCGCGGGCGTCAAGAACATCGAGCCGCTGCAGCATCGCTTCGCCTACGTCGGCGCCGACCTCCAAGACCTCTACGGCGTGCGACCGCAAAGCATCGGCCGCCGGCAAGCTCCAGAACGGGTGGTTCCAGGGCGGCACCGCCAAGCGGCTCATGAGCGACCTGGCCCGACGGCCCGACGGGATCCTCGTCTCGGCCGAAACGGTCAAGGACTTCCAGCTCACCAAGGGCGACCTGATCCGGCTCCGCCTCCAAGACGGCCAAACCAAGCAGTTCGAAACGGTTCCGTTTCACTACATCGGCGTGGCCAAGGAGTTCCCGACCGCACCCCAGGACTCGTTCTTCGTGGCCAACCAGCGCTACGTGACCACGGCGACCGGCTCCAGCGCGGTCGGCGCATTCCTCGTGCAGACCGACGGCACCAGCCCGGGCACGGTGGCCCAGCGCCTGCGCAGCCGGCTGGGTACGAGCGCGCAGGTGACCGACATCGTCAACCAGCGCAAGGTGATCGGCTCCAACCTGACCGCCGTCGAGCTGTCCGGCCTGACCATGGTCGAGCTCGGCTTCGCGCTGGCGCTCGCCATCGCGGCGTCCGGTCTCACGCTCGGACTCGGCTTCCAGGAGCGCCGGCGGACGTTCGCGATCGCCAGCGCGCTGGGGGCAAAGACCCGGCAGCTCGGCGGCTTCGTGTGGGGCGAGTCGACGTTCGTCACCGCCGGCGGCCTGATCCTCGGGACCGTCGCCGCCGTGGCGATCTCCGACATGCTCGTCAAGGTCCTCACCGGGGTCTTCGATCCCCCGCCCGACGCGCTCTCGGTGCCGTGGACCTACCTGGCCGGCGTGATCGTGCTGACCGTCGGCGCGGTCGGAGCGGCCGGGGCGGCGACCTTGCGAGCACTACGGCGACCGGTCATCGAGGCGCTCCGCGACCTCTAGGATGGTTGATTCCACCAAGACGTGCCCCTGGGGGCGGGTCAGGGCGGACGCCGGGCGCCGCACGAATCCGCAGGGAATCCTCCTAGGATTCTCAATGGTTCGGGTGGCGATCCGGCGCCGATCCTGGCCCGTCATCCAGGGGCACGGACTCGTGGAATCAAACATCTAGGCCCGCGTCACGGCCCCCTCGGACGCGCTCGACACGAGCTTCGCGTACTTCGCCAGCACGCCGTCGGTGTAGGCCGCGGGTGGCGATCGGTACGCCTGCACGCGCCGCGCGATCTCGTCGCCGGCCAACTCCACGTCCATGCGGCGGTTCGGGACGTCGATCGTGATGACGTCGCCGTCCTGGACCGCCGCGATCGGGCCGCCGACCAGCGCCTCGGGCGCCACGTGGCCGGCCATGAAGCCGCGTGTGGCGCCGGAGAAGCGGCCGTCGGTGAGGAGCGCCACCTCCTCGCCCATCCCCTCCCCGACGAGCGCGGCAGTTACGGCGAGCATCTCGCGCATCCCCGGGCCGCCGGCCGGGCCCTCGTTGCGGATCACGAGCACGTCGCCGGCGACGATCGAGCCGGCGGTGACCGCCGCCATCGCGTCCTCCTCGCACTCGAACACGCGCGCCGGGCCGCGATGGTGGACGCGCTCGTGCCCCGAGAGCTTGACGACCGAGCCCTCGGGGGCGAGGTTGCCACGCAGGATGGCCAGGCCGCCGGTCGCCTTGACCGGGTCGTCGAGCGGGCGCACGACCTCCTGGCCCGGCGTCTCGGCCGCCTCGCGCGCATGCTCCCCGATCGTGCGGCCCGTGACGGTCTGCGCGTCTCCGTGCAGCAACCCGGCGTCGAGCAGGCGCTTGGCGACGACGGCGATCCCGCCGGCCTCGTAGAGGTCCTTGGCCACGAAGCGACCGCCCGGCTTGAGGTCGCAGGTGGTCGGCGTCTTGGCGGCGATGCGATCGAAGTCGTCGATGTCGAGCTCGACCCCGGCCTCGCGCGCCAGCGCCAGCAGGTGCAGCACGCCGTTGGTGGAGCCGCCGCTGGTGGCGATCGCGGCGATCGCGTTCTCCAGGCCCTCACGGGTCACGATGTCGCGCGGGCGCTGGCCGCGGGCGAGCACGTCCATGATCAGCGCGCCCGCCTCGGTGGCGACCCGGTTCTTGTCCTCGTAGGCGGCCGGGACCATCGCCGAGCCCATCGGTGAAAGGCCGAGCACCTCGAACGCCATCGCCATCGTGTTGGCGGTGAACTGGCCGCCGCAGGCGCCGACGCCGGGCGAGGCCGCCTCCTCGAGCTCGCGCAGCTCCTCCTCGGTGATCTTGCCGGCGGCGTGGGCGCCGACCGCCTCGAACACGTCGGCGATCGTCACGTCGGCGCCCTTGTAGTGACCGGGCAGGATCGAGCCGCCGTAGAGCAGCACGCCCGGGACGTTCAGCCGCGCCAGCGCCATCGCGGCGCCGGGGATCGTCTTATCGCAAGCGGTGAGCGCCACGATGCCGTCGAACAGGTGCCCCCGGGCGACGAGCTCGATCGAGTCGGCGACGACCTCGCGGCTGACCAGCGACGTCTTCATCCCCGGCGTGCCCATCGTGATGCCGTCGGAGATCGCGATCGTGTTGAACTCCATCGGCGTGCCGCCGGCGGCGCGGATGCCCTCCTTGACCTTGGCGGCGAGCGCGCGCAGGCCGAAGTTGCAGGGCATCGTCTCCGTCCAGGTCGAGGCGACGCCGATGATCGGCTTGGCGAGCGCCTCGGCGTCGAAGCCGATGCCGTGCAGGTAGGAACGCGCGGCCGCGCGGGCGGGGCCGTCGGTGAGCCGACGGGATTGGTGCTTGGGATCGAGTCTCTGGCCGTCCATGACGGCCGGAGGTTATCCGTCGGCGGGCTCGGCCTGCCGCTGGGTGCCCGCGTCGGCGCGCAGGGCGCGGCCGAGGCGCTCGCGCTCCCAGCGGCTCAGGCGCCAGAGGTCGCGCTGGATCTGGCGCGGATCGACCTGACGGCCGGGCAGGTGCAGTTTGGCCTCGGCGATGATCCGCCGCTCGTCACCCTTGAGCGCCATCCACTTGGCGAGCACGTCGTCGGAGTCGGGCAGCCGCGGCGAGCCGTAGGGTCGCGTCTCGTCCGGGAACTCCACGCAGTACTCGTTGAGCCGCCGCCCGGTCTGCGGGATGTAGGCGACGATCGGCTTGTGCGGGTAGACGAGGTAGGCGTAGTCGACGCCCCGCAGGTCGCTGGGCCCGTCGGGATCGGACTGGCCGCCCCACACGCGCAGGAACCCGAGGTCGCGGTACATCGACCACTCCTCCTCGTTCACGCACGACTTGAGCAGCTCACGCGCGCGCTGCTCCGCGCGGCGCTCGCGGCCGGGGTCGTAGCCGGCGCCGGGATCGCCGGCGCGGCGGCGCTCACGCAGCTGGCGGCGGGCCTCGAGCCGGCGGTCGATCCACGGCATCGAGATCTCCCAGAGCAGGGCGAGGACGACGATCGCGGTGGCGGAGAGGGCGACGATCATGGGCTCGCTACGCCGCGCCCCCCGCCGCGCGTGGGAAGAATATGACCCGGGCGGTGTCGCGCGGGATCTCCCCGAACGCGCGCACCATCTCCGCCTCGCGCCGGCCGTCGGAGCGCATGGTCGGCACGGCCGCCCACATCCCCTGGTCGAGCTGACGGCGGAACTCCTCGATCAGCGCCTGCTCATCGTCGGCGACCTCGACATCGCCCTCGGCGATGAGCTGCTCGCCGAAGCCGGGACGCATGCGAAGGAACTTCATCGTCGGCCGACTATACCCCAGCGACGACGGCATCATGGGTGCCTGGCGCGCTCGCGCGGGTCAGGCCCAAGACGTCGACGGGGCCCGGCCCGGCGCCGAGGCCGCGCAACCCGTCGCGGACCGCGGCGGCGGCGATCGCCCGGGCGGCCCGGGCGGCCTGCAGCGGCGTGCGGCCGAGCGCGAGATGCGCGGCCAGCGTCGAGGAGTGCGTGCAGCCGGAGCCGTGCGCGGCGCCGTCGGGATGCCGCTCGCCGGGTATGAAGTGGATCTCGGCGCCGTCGAACAGCACGTCGGTGGCCTCCTCGCGGTGCCCTCCGGTGATGACGACCACGCCAGGTCCCAGCGCGTGCACGGCACGGGCAAGCTCCTCGAGGTCGTCGGGCGCGCCGGCGCCCGCCAGCATCCGCGCCTCGGGCAGGTTGGGCGTGATCACGGTGGCGCGCGGGAGGAGCGTCTCGGCAAGCGCGCGGCGGGCGCCGTCGTCGAGCAGCACGGCGCCGGACTCGGCCACCATCACGGGGTCGATGACCACCGGCGTGCCCGGCTCCAGCAGCTCGAGCGCCGCAGCGACGGCGCCGACGATCTCGCCCGTGCCGAGCATCCCGATCTTCACGGCGTCGACACCGATGTCCCGCGCCACCGCCCGGACCTGCTCGACGATGAAATCGCCGGGGACGGCGTGCACCCCGGTCACGGCCACGGTGTTCTGGGCCGTCAGGGCGGTGATCGCGGTCATGCCGTGGACGCCGGCGCGCGCGAACGCCTTCAGGTCGGCCTGGATGCCGGCGCCGCCACCGGAGTCGGATCCGGCGATCGAGAGCACGGCGGGGACGGCACGTGGCATGACGCCCAGGGTAGGACGGCGGGCGTCAGCGCGGCCGACGCGGATGCGCGCGCTCGTACCAGCGGTCCAGGCCGATGGTGGCGCACAGGATGGCCGGGCCCGCTCCGGCCCACAGGACCGCGATCGACCAGCTCTCGTTGAGCACCGAGAGGGAGGCGACGACCATGCCCGCAAGGATGGGAACCAAGAGCCACGGCGGGTCGACCGGCAAGCGACGCATCCTCGCTTAGAGTACTCCCAAGGCCGCGAGCAGGAAGAGCAACGAGCCGGCCGCGGTGCCGGCGAGGTTGCCGAGGAGGACGAGTCGCGCAAGCCGTTCTGCTTCGAATCGCGCAACCGCGGCGACAAGCGCCGCCATCAGGCCGCCGAAGCCGCTGAACGCCAGGACGTACGAGATGTCGAGCACGTCTGGCAGCAGCTGGAATCGGACCGCGACCGCGCGGACGATCACCGCCGTCCCTCCAGCGCGCGGACGTAGCGGCCGCCGAACTCCCGCCTCGCGAGGCCCCGAAGCTCGAGGTCGGTGAGGTCCTGCAGGACCTGGTGCGTGGCGTCCGGGTCGGAGGTGAGCTCGGCCAGGCTGCCATGGCCCCGCTCGATCGCGTCCAGGAGGCGGCGCAGGCGCGGCTCAATCGGGACGGCCTCCGGGAGCTCGTCGGGAGGCGGAGCGGCGGGCCCGAGCAGCTGATCGAGCACGTCGCGCGTGTCCCGGACCACGCCGGCCCCGGCCGCCAGCAGCGCGTTCGTGCCGCCCGAGAAGCGCGAGGTCACCGGCCCGGGCACGGCGCCGACCGCCCGTCCGATCTGCTCGGCGAAGTCGGCTGTCGTCAGGGAGCCCGACCGCTCGGCCGCCTCGACGACGACGGTCAGCGCGGCGAGGCCGGCGATGATGCGGTTGCGTGCGACGAAGCACCAGCGGTAGGCGGTGAAGCCGGGCGGCAGCTCCGAGACCACGCAGCCGTACTCGACGATCCGGGCGTGCAGACGACGCCGCGACGCGGGATAGGGAACGTCCGCGCCTCCGGCGAGGACGGCGACGGGCGGAGCCGCGCGCGCGGGCGCAGGGATGTGCCCAGCGTGGGTGGCGGAGGCGGCGGGTGGAGCCTCCGTCGTGGCCGTGCCGGCTTCCGTTTCGCGGGGATGGCTTCGCGCTCCCAGCGTGTGCTCGAGCGCGCCGATGTGCGCGGCGGAGTCGACGCCCATCGCCATCCCCGAGACGACCGGCACGCCGGCGGCGGCAAGGCCGCCGCCGAGCGCGCGCGCGACCTCGAGGCCGTACGCCGTGCCGCGGCGGGCGCCGACGATGGCGACCGAGTCCGTCTGCTCGAGCGCCGCCGGATGGCCGGCGATGTGCAGCACCGCGGGCGGGTCGGCGAGCTCGCGCAAGCGCCCGGGGTACGTCGCCCGGCAGCGGCACACCGCGCTCAGCCCCGCGGTGGCGATCCGCCGGCGCGCGCGCTCCGGGGAGAATGCGGCGTAGCGCCGCGCCGCACGCCCGGTGCCCTCCAGGGCGATCAGCGTCTCGTCGGGCAGCGACAGGACGCCGGCCGGCGCCGAGCGCCGCCGCCATTCGACGTCGAGCCACGCGGCCAGGGCGGCGACGAGGTCGGTCCGCCGCAGGCAGTCGTCACAGGCGACGTCGGTCATCGCCGCCGATCCGGCGCCGGCTGCGGCGCGCCGTGGGTCATGCCGCCAGCGAGATCGACTGGTCGTCGAGCCGGAGCGCCGCGGCCTGGTGGATGTGGTCAGGGCGTACCGCATCGCAGCCCGCGAGGTCGGCGAGCGTGCGCGCGACCCGGAGGATGCGACCATGCCCGCGAGCGGAGAGGCGGTTGCGATCGTGCAGCGCGTAAAGCGCGCTATGAGCTTCGACGGTCGCGTGCGACAGGTCGCGCAGCAGCCGCGCGGTGAGCTGGGCGTTGCAGGTCAGCCCGGTGCCGGCGAGGCGGGCGGTCTGGCGCTCGCGCGCGGCGACGATCCGCTCGCGAACCACCTCCGACGCGGGCGCCGCCTGGCCGCGCAGCGCCGCCGCGGAGGGCCGGCCGACGGTGACGGAGACGTCGATGCGGTCGAGCAACGGGCCGCTGAGCCGCCGCTGGTGGCGCGCGAGGTCGGCCGCCGAGCAGTGGCACGCGGCATCCCCGAGCCCGCACGGACAGGGGTTCGAGGCGGCGACCAGCGTGACGCGCGTCGGAAACGCCATCACGCGCTGGGCGCGCACGATCGTCACCTGGCCGTCCTCGAGCGGCTGGCGCAGCGCCTCGAGCGCGGGGCGCGCGAACTCAGACAGCTCGTCGAGGAAGAGGACGCCGTGATGGGCGAGCGTAGCCTCACCCGGGTTTGGCTGGCCTCCGCCGCCGACCAGGCCCGACGCCGAGATGGTGTGGTGCGGCGAGCGGAACGGGCGGCGCTGGACCAGGTTTCCGTCGTGCAGACCGGCGATCGAGTGCAGCCGCGTGACCTCGATCGCCTCGTGCGACGTCATCGGCGGCAGCAGCGACGGCAGCCGCCGCGCCAGCATCGTCTTGCCGGTGCCCGGCGGGCCGTGCAGGAACAGGTTGTGCCCGCCCGCGGCCGCCACCTCGAGCGCCGGCACCAGCCCGTTGTGGCCGCGGACGTCGGAGAGGTCGGGTTCCTTGAGTGGCGCGGTGGCCGCGGCCACGACCCCAGGGATCGGCGCCGGTTCGCGCTCGCCACGCAGCGTCTCGACCGCCTCCTGGAGGTGCTCGACGCCGATCACCTCGATCTCCGGGACGAGCGCCGCCTCCGCGGCGCGCGCCCGCGGCAGCAGGACCCGCGCCAGACCATGACGGCGCACGCCCTCGGCGACCGCGAGCGCGCCGCGCACCGCACGCACCTCGCCGGTCAGCGACAGCTCGCCGATCACGGCGCAGCCGGCGAGCTCGTCGGGCGTGAGCTGGCCGCTCGCCGCCAGCACCGCGAGCGCCAGCGGGAGGTCGAAGCCGGGGCCGATCTTGCGCAGGTGAGCCGGGGCGAGGTTGACCGTGATGCGGTCCTGCGGGAACACGAAGCCCGAGTTGACGATCGCGGCCCGCACGCGCTCACGCGCCTCGCGGACCGACTTGTCGGCGAGGCCCACGACCGCGAACGCCGGAAGCCCCTTGCGGATGTCGGCCTCCACCCACACGCGGCGCGCGTCGACGCCGTCGAGCGTGAAGCTGTCGACGAGGGCGAGGCTCACTGGGACTCGTCCTGGAGCGGGATGGCGCGCGCGAGGCGCCCGATGCCGGCGGGCTGGACGACGCGAGCGGGGCGGCCGGAACGGTCAACGTGCATCAGAACGCCGCTTGGAGGTGATCGAGGCGGACGAGCGTGTCGCGGTCGTCGATCACGACCCCGATCGCGTCGAAGCGGATGCCCGCGAAGTACGGGCGCTCCTTGACGTCCTTGAACCACAGGCCGGCCATCCGGCGAACCTGGACCTGCTTGCGCGCGTGCAGGCTGTCCCACGGCCGGCCGCGGCCGAGCCGGCAAGTCTTGACCTCGCAGAAGACGAGCGTGTCGCCGTCGGTGGCGATCAGGTCGAGCTCACCGAAGCGCGTGTGGTGGTTGCGCGCGACGATCCGCCAGCCGAGCCGCTCGAAGTGGTCGGCGGCGAGCTGCTCGCCCAAGCGGCCGAGCGACGTGCGGGGATCGGCGGACATGACGGCGACGCTAGCCGCGCCGCGGGAACGGATCACCGGCCGATCGTGACGACTTCCGCGCGCGACCGTGCCGACAGTGCGCGCGACGTCTCGCGCCGCGGCGATGCGTGATCGGTGGCGAGCTCGCGTTGGTCAGGGCCTGTCCGAGAAGTCGGCACGCCCGGACGAGGAACGCGCCGCCTACTCGGGGACAGGCCCTTAGAGCGCGAGCTGCTGGTACGCCATCGACTGGAAGCTCAGGCGGTGCAGCGGCGAGACGCCGAGCTTCTCGATCGCCGCGCGGTGCTCGGGCGTGGAGTAGCCCACGTGGGTGGCGAACTCCCAGCCCGGATAGCGCGCCTCCATCCGGTGCATGAAGCGGTCGCGCGTGACCTTCGCGATCACCGAGGCGGCGGCGATCGCGGCGCTGGTGGCGTCGCCGCCGACGACCGGCCGCTGCTCGAACCCCGACGGGGGTACGGGGAAGCCGTCGGAGAGGCACAGGCAGCCCTCGCGCCCGACCCGCCCGAGCACGTCCGACAGCGCAGCGAGGTTGGTCTTGTGCAGGCCGCGCTCGTCGATCCCGCGCACGCAGCGCGAGGTGACCGCCACGCAGGCCGCCGCCCGCAGCACCCGCGGGTACAGCGCCTCGCGCCGCTCGGCCGTGTGCTGCTTGGAGTCGTTGAGCTCCGAGAGCGAGCGCAGGTCCGAGAGCGTCAGCGTCTCGTAGTCGAACAGCACCGCAGCGGCGACCAGCGGGCCCGCCAGGCAGCCGCGGCCGGCCTCGTCCGCGCCGGCCACGAAGCGCGAGCCGAGCCCGCGGTCGTAGCGAAACAGGCGCGCGCCGGGCGAGCGGCGCCGGCGCTTGGCGCGGCGG
>JBPCNM010000006.1:0-6945 GCA_051001255.1 Solirubrobacteraceae bacterium | reverse complement strand
GCGCTGGGGGCACGGACCCCGCGGCGGCGGCCGGCGGCGGCGCCTGGGGCGCGGACTCGGCGGCGGCCGCGGCGGCCATCTCAGGGGTGATCGCCTCGACCACGCTGGTCGGCTCCCAGCGCAGGTACTCCCCGCATTCGCAGAAGTCGCGATCGGCCGCGTTCTCGCGGCCGCAGCTCTGGCAGGTCCTCATTCGCCTTCGACCTTCTTCTTCGCGGCCTTGACCCGCAGGCGGTACGTCGTGTGCACCGGCTTGGACTGCTCGATGCAACGTGCCACGGCCGCCTGAGTCTCTTCCGCGATCGGCTTGTCGCAGTACACGATGAAGCTCGACGGCGGCGCGTCCATCCCCCCATCGGGGGGAGCCGTCCTCACCCCTCCGAGGTCCTCGACGCGCAGCGGCAGCTGCGGGAAGGCGAGGCTGAGCGCCAGCTCGAGGCCGGCGCTCGTGCCGCGACGGCGGCCCAGCTCGGCCGCCTGGCGCACCATCGCGCGGCGCTGGGCGGGCGTCTGGGACTCGTCGAGGTCGACGCCGAGCCACGCGCTCAGCAGGTCGAGGACGTCGCGCGGCGCGTGGTCGGCGGTGAAGTGGGCGGGCAGCGCGTCCAGCACCGCGACGATCGGGTCCAGCAGCGTCTCGAGCGCGCCGATGAAGCGCATCCCGAAGTCACCCTCCTGGTAGACGGCGGGCAGCGCGCCGCGCAGGTAGGCGCGGCTGGACGCCACCGGCGGCGTCTCCTTGTGCCCGCTTGCCAGCTGCACCATGAGCGTGCCGAAGCCCGCGCCCTGGAAGGTGCGGTAGTCGTCGCCGTTCCCCGTGCCGTTGCCGACCTCCGCCACGGTGGCTCAGGCCTCCCGGTGCGTCGCCTTGACGATGTGCGCGCCGGAGGCGATCAGCTCGTCGGGCTCGAGCACGATGTGCGTGCCCGCCGGCTTGGGCGATTGCTCGCCGGTCACCAGGTTGGTCTCGTAGATGCGCAGGATCTTCACGAACTCCACGCCGTCGACCGCGTGCACGACGCCGTAGAGCTCGCCCTGGTTGAGCGCGCGCCCGAACGGCCAGCCGCCGCCGGGGCCGACGACCGAGCCGCCGACCAGCGGGTTGAGGTACGTGTAGAGGGCGTGCGAGACGTCCTCCTCCACGCGCGCGGTGTCGGCGAGCGGCGAGGCCTGCAGGTTGACGATCACCGACAGCCCGCGGAACGTGCACGGCAGCAGCTGCACGGTCGTGCCGATCAGCCGGCGCTCGTCCAGGTAGCCGGCGACCTCCTCGAGCAGCTGCGCGTCCGGCACGAGCTCCTCGTAAGGCAGCTGCCGGTCGGCGGGAAAGATGTGCGGCACGATGTGCAGCGGTACCGCCGTCCCCTCGGCGGGAGGGATGCAGACCGCGCGCGCGACGCGCGGCGACGCCTCGCCGGCCAGGAACTCGAAGTCCTCGGCAGTGACCGCGCGGTAGCGCGTGCGGATCTCCATCGACGCGCGCTGGCGCGCGTGCTCGAGCGCCTCGGCGTCGACGCCGCCGATCGCCGGCAGCGGGTTGATGATCGTGTCGACGCCCGGGATAGCGCTGCGCAGGATCGCCAGCCCGCCGGCGGAGATGTTGCCGCGCCGCCCGCCGCCGTGGCGGTAGCGGGCGAAGCGCAGCACGGCGCCCTTGGGGGCGACCGCGCCGTACTGCGTCCAGCCGCCGTCGGTCTCGCGGATCGCCGGGCCGAACTCGACCTCGCCCGACACGGGGTCGAGCACGAAGTGGCGGTCGAACTCCGTCGAGCCGACGAAGTCCTCGCGCAGCTCCCACGTCGACCAGTCGCCCGACTCGGGGTCCTGCACCTCGAGCGTCTCGCCTACGCTCGGCTTGAGCACCGGCTTGTGGCGCAGTCCGAACACCTGGCCGGGGGTCCCGTCGGACAGCCCGAGCAGCTCGTCCTCCACGCGCGAGGCGTGCGTCGCGGGCAGCAGAGCGCCGATCGGAACGGCGGTGATCGAGTAGATCTCCGGCGGGTGCGAGTAGGTCGTGGCGGCGCCGCCGCCGCGCGTGCGGTCGTCGATCCGGCAGCGCAGCCAGTGCATCCGGTGCCCGCCGAGCGACTGGATCGCGCTGCGCTCGGGGAGCTGCAGCTCGACCGTGCCCGAGCCGTAGTTGAAGCCGCCGGTGAGGTCCTCGAGCACCTCGGCCTCCGACCACCCGTTGTCGCCTTGGGAGACCTCCCAGCGCAGCGGCGGGTCCTCCGGGTTCACGCCTGCGCCGCGTGCCTGCGACGCGTCGACCTCGACCGCCACCAACAGCCGGCCGATCGGCTCCTCGAAGCCGAGGAACAGCGCGTCGCCGACCGCCGGCGGGCTGCCGAACGGCAGCTGGTCGGCGCCCTGCGGCCGCGCCTCCCCGCCGGCGAGGCCGACGTCCTTGATCTGGTTGGTGCGCTGCACGACGTAGGCGGCCGGGCGCATCGCGGGGATGACGAAGTCCTCGTCGACCTGGAAGACGATCGACTCCTCGTTGGGCGTGCGCGGCGTGGCGACCTCGGTGCGCCCGCCCGCGATCTCGACGGGCTCCTCGGGCGCGCCCGCGAGCCGGAAGCGCACGGCGGTGCGTGCGGCGTTCGGCCCGTCGAGCTGGATCCCGAGCAGGTCTAGCAGCGCGACGTGCAGCTTGTCCGGCACGCGGTTGAGCCGGTAGATCGTCATCTCGGTCATCCACGCGAACAGCTCGATCAGCGTGATGCCGGGGTCGGAGACGTTGTGCTCGGTCCACTCCGGGCAGGCCCGGTTGATCTTCAGGCGCGCCTCGGAGACCAGGTCCTGGAAGCGGCGGTCGTCGAGTTCGATCTCTGGGAGTCTCAAGTGTCCGAGTCCTCGGCGGGGATGATGTAGAAGGGGTAGACCAGGTTCCGCAGGTGGTTGGTCGAGCGCAGGCGGTAGCCGATGTTGATCAGCAGCTCGCCGCGGTCGACCGCCGAGAGGTCGAAGTCGACGTCGACCACCTCGATGCGCGGCTCCCAGTGGTCGAGCGCGTCGCGGACCTCGCCCTCCATCTGGGCGACCGTCGTGGCGTCGATCGTGTCGAACACGTAGTCGTGGACGCCGCAGCCGAACTCCGGGCGCATCGGCCGCTCGCCCGGCGCGGTGGAGAGGATCAGGTGGATCGCCTGGTCGACGTCGGCCTCGTCGGAGGCCAGCGCGATGCCGCCCCGGCGGTCGACTTGGAGCGGGAAAGCGACGCCTGAACCGAGGATCTCTGCCATGCGAAACCGACCCTATCCGAGGTTGATCAGGGAGCCCTTGACGTTCACGGTCGCGCTCGCCTCGATGTCCACCGTGGCGCCCTTCAGCTTGAGCGGGCCGGTCGCCTCGAGCGTGATGCCGGCGGTGCTCTTGACCGTCATCTCGCCCGTGCTCTCGAACTTGACGGTGCTCCCGGCCTTGACCTCGATCTTGTCCTGCGCCTCGAGCTTCATGTCGCCGGGGCCGTCCTGGCCGGATTCGACTGTGATCGTCATGTGCTCGGCGGCGGCGATCACGAGCTGCTTGCGCAGGTTGATCTCGGCGTCCTTGCGGCCGTAGAGCACGAGCGAGCCGCCGTCGGAGTCGCCTGCCATCCTCGCGTGCGGCTTGTCGACCGTGTTGTGCAGGGAGCCGAGCACCACGGGGCGGCGCGTGTCGCCGTGCTCGAAGCCGATCACGACCTCGTCGTTGACCTGTGGGAGGAACGCCATGCCGGCGTCCGGGCCGGCGCCGGGCAGCGCGATCCGGGCCCAGGCGCTCTCGATGTCGTCGCCCAGCGCGGGCAGCTTCACGCGGAGGCGGCCGAGCGCGTCGGGGTCCTGGTTGTTGGTGACGAGGCCGATCACAAGCCCTGCCGTCCACTCGCGCTCGGCCTTCGGGCGCATCACGTCGGTCAGCGTGCGCGGGTTGCGGCCGTTGATCGAGAAGCGCGTGCGGAAGTCGCCGTGGCCGTAGACGTGCGTGACCGACGTGAGCTGGTGCTCGCCGTCGAAGCGTGGCCCGAAGCCCTCGAGGCGGAGCTTGCCGCCGGCCTTGACCGCGGGGTCGCCCTCCATCACGCCCTCGGCCTCGAACGAGCCGCCCGCGAGCGTGTCGAGCGTGCTCTGGGCGATCGTGCGCGCCTCCTCGGCGGTGTTCGCGATGCGGTCGGCGACGAGCAGCTCGGAGCCCCCGAATGTCGTCGCCTTGTCGCGCGCCTCCTGCGCGGCGCGCGGGATCGCGCCGGGCTGGGTGGCCTCGCCGACGACCGCGGCCCGGCTGACCGGGTCATAGCTCGAGACGCGAACCTTGTCGTGCTGCTGGGCGGCGCTCATGCGCGGCTTGAACGACTTGACGTTCTCGCGCCACGAGAGCGTCGGCACCGGGCCGCTCCCGTTGCGCCGCAGATGCAGGAACACGCGGTCCTCGGAGACGCCGAACTCGCAGTTCTCCATCGCCGCGAGCCGGTTGACGAAGTCCAGGTCGGACTCCATGCTCTGCTGCAGGAACGGGTGCACGGTCGGCGTCGAGTCGACGGTGCCGACCTGCAGGCCGTTCTCGCCGGCGACCTTCTGCACGACGTCGGCGAGCGTCATGTCCTGGAACGTCGCGCTGCGCCGGTTGCGGTGCATGCGGTGCGACTTGTCGTAGGCGCGCACGCAGATCGTGGCCGCCGCGTTCGTGAACTCCGGCTCGAACGTCACGATCTCGCCGACGAAGACGGGGTCCGGGCTGGACGCCTCGATGTCGCCGAGCCGGATCTCGATCTGGTCGCCGATGAAGAACGGCGGGTCGGCGATGTGCCGGCCCTCGGGGTCGGCCATCCGGATCGTCGCCATGTCGGGCAGGCCGACGAAGTTGCGCACCTCGATCTTCTCGACGTGGTCCATGTGGGCGGGGTCCAGACGCGCCCCGTCCACCTTGACCGACGCGGAGGCGACATGACGGCTGGCCGGCATCAGTCGAGCCGGGGAAGGTCGAGCGCCGCGCCACGCCGCAGATGCAGGGGGTTGTCGACGCCGTTGGCCTCCGCGATCAGCCGCCAGCGGTTGGGATCGCCGTAGGTGTGGTGCGCGACGGAGTGCAGAGTGTCGCCGTCGCGGACGACGTGCACGCCCAGTCCGCCCTCCGAGCGCGTGGTCGGGTTGGTGCGCCGGTTGCCCGAGCTCGAGCTGGCCGACGTCGCGGTCTCCGCTTGCGTGAGCGCCAGCTTGACGTCGGCGCGGATGGGCGTCCCGTTGGGCTTGAACAGCTGGAAGGCGATCGTCAGCGACGTGCAGGCGGCCTTGAACGGGATCATCTCGCCCCATTGGAACGTGACGAGGGGAGGCACCGAGCTCGCGCCGCCTCCGCCGGAGCCCGACGGCACCTCCATCATCTTGAACAGGCTGTCGGTGATCTCCTTGACCGACTTGCCGTCGTTGGGGAGCGTCTGGTCGAGCAGCAGGTTGACCTGCATCTCGCGCGGCTTGCCGCCGCCGAACTTGCCCTTGGGCAGCGAGGTGCCCTTGATCGGGTCGAACGTCCAGGTGTTGCCCTTGGAGATCGTGAACTCGGTCGGGTTGAACAGGGCCTGGATCGTCTCCCCGCCCTCGATGGCGAGCTTGGCCTTGACGTAGCCGTCGGGGGGCGGCACTAGTGGTCCCTCCTGCAAGTCCTCGCACGCTTGGATCGGCCGCTGATCGCCGCCTGGCGGCGTCCTCGAACCCTCGTGTGCCAGGGGCACACTTCGGGTCCTGCGTCCTGGCCAGCCGCCGCCAGCGATCGCACAAGCGCACGACGACTTACAGGACGAACCACTTAGGCCCCCGCCTGCATCTGCAGGCCGGCGTGGACGATCTCGAGCGTCTCCGTGGCGATCGTGGTGGAGCCGGCGTTCATGTTTGGGCCGGTCCACTTGATCGGGAACGCCTCGGCGAACGACCACGAGCGCACCGCTTCGCCGTCCTGGCCCATCAGGCTGACCGTGACCGCGATGCGGTGCGTCTCGCGCTGCGTCTTCCACAGCCACTTGAGCAGCGCGTCCTCGTAGGTGACGCCGCGCTTGAGGACGAGGTTGGGGTACTTCATCCGCGTCGGCAGCTTGTGGACGCGGTCGTTGACGCCGCCCTCGTTGTAGTCCTTGCACTCGATCTCGGCGGCCAGGCCGGTGCACTCGCGAAAGCGGCCGAGGTCGACGCCCGGCAGCAGCACTCTGAAGCGCAGCTCGCCGACGGGGTCCGGGCGGTTGGGCAGGTTCGCCACCGGCCCCGAGCCGCTGGTCGAGCGGTTGTTGTTCGATGCGGCAGGGCGGGGCGCTGCCGGCGGGCTGAAGCTCGGCGGGCGGGACAGGTTGAGCGGTGGTTGGGGCACGGTCGATCCTCAGCGTCATGGTTCGCGGAACAGCTGGCCCAGCTGCTCCTGCTCGATCATCAGCTCGCGCTTCAGGCGGTCGTAGAGCTCCTCGAACTGCTTGTCCGCGTCGCCCGCGCCGCCGCCGCCGGGAAGCGCCGCACGAGCGTGGTCGATCGCGCCGTGCGCGGCGGCGCTCGCCCCGTCCAGCGCCGAGGAGGCGCGATCGGTGACGGCCGAGCGGGCGTCGTCCACCGCGCCCGAGGCCGCCTGCTCCGCCATGCCGGCCGCCTGATCCCAAAGGGAGCGGCTCACCGTCACCGGCGCGGTGGAGAAGGGCACGTACTCCGGGACGCCGTCGGGCGACGGGAACGTGACGGTCGAGGTGCCGCCGCCGTCGTCCACCGCTGCGCCCAGCCCGGCGCGTGCGATCGCAGTGGTGAACCCTGCGAGCGCGGGCGTGGAGGAGACCGGGCCGGGCGGGACGCCTGCCTCGGCTGGACGCCTCGTCACGGCTTCGCTCGCGTGCACGGTCATGCGCGGCAAGGCTCCTCCGTCGCTGGCGCCCGTGGGGCGAGGGGGCGCGGCGCCCCGCCGGGCGAGCGCGCGCGGCGGCGCGTCGTTCGGCGTGCG
>JBPCNM010000005.1:0-3280 GCA_051001255.1 Solirubrobacteraceae bacterium | reverse complement strand
AGGCCGAAGCCCATCGTCCCGAGGCCGCCCGACTGGATCCAGCGGCGCGGCTTGGAGAAGTGGAAGTACTGCGCCGCCCACATCTGGTGCTGGCCGATGTCGGTGGCGAGGATGCAGTCCCCGTCGTTCGTCGCCTCATACAGCGCCTGGACGAGGTGCTGCGGCTTGATCTCGGAGTCCGTGGAGTCCTCGTAGCGCAGCGGGTGCTGGACGCGCCACTGCTCGATGCGATCCCACCACTCCGCCAGGCGCGCCGGCTCGGGCTCGAGGCCGCGGTACTCCTGCACGAGGCGGCCGAGGATGTTCTTGGCGTCGCCCACGATCGGGATGTGCGCCGGCACGTTCTTGGAGATCTCGGCCGGGTCGATGTCGATGTGGATGAACTTCGCTCGCGGGGCGAACTCGGACAGCTTGCCCGTGATGCGGTCGTCGAAGCGCGCCCCGACGGCCACGATCAGGTCGGCCTCGTCCATCGCGTAGTTCGCCGTGCGCGTGCCGTGCATGCCGAGCATGCCCAGCCACTGCTCGTGCGGCGCCGGGAACGCGCCCAGCCCCATCAGCGTGCACGTGACCGGCAGGTGATCGAGCAGCGCGAGCTCGGTCAGCTCGCTGGAGGCGTTGGCGTTGATGACGCCGCCGCCGGCGTAGATCACGGGCCGGCGCGAGTTGGCCATCGCCTTGGCCGCGAGCCGGATCTGCTTCTGGTTGCCCTCGGTGGTCGGCTGGTAGCCCGGAAGGCGCACGTCGCCAACGGGCTGGTAGTCGATCTCCACGCGGGTGAGGTCGGTCGGCATGTCGATCAGCACCGGTCCCGGGCGGCCGGTTCGCGCGATGTGGAAGGCCTCGTGCACCACCCGCGGGATCTCGGTGGGGTGCTGGATCATGAACGAGTGCTTGACGATCGGCATCGTGATGCCGAACGTGTCCGCCTCTTGGAAGCCGTCCGTGCCGAGCAGGTCGGTGCGGACCTGGCCGGTGAAGAACACCAGCGGGACGGAGTCCATCATCGCGTCGGTGAGCGGCGTGACGATGTTCGTCGCGCCCGGGCCCGACGTGGCGAAGCAGACGCCGACCTTGCCCGACGCCTTGGCGTAGCCCTCCGCGGCGTGGCCGCCGCCCGCCTCGTGGCGCACCAGGATGTGGCGGATGCCGGAGTCGTACATCGCGTCGTAGGTCGGGAGGTTCGCGCCGCCCGGATAGCCGAATACGACGTCGACACCCTCCGCCTTGAGGCACTCCATGATCGCGTCGACCGCTCGCATCATCGCTGCTCGAACCTCCTTTCGTGCACTTCGAGTTGGCGAGACGAGCTTATCGCGGAGCTACGCTCGCCGATTCGGGCTCGATCGCCACGTCCGGGAACTCGAGCTCGGTACCGCAGCGCGTGCACAGCGCGTCATGGAGCTTGACGATCTTGCCGCAGCCCGGGCACTGGCGGCGCAGCTCGTCGCGCTCGGTCCGGTAGAGCAGCGCGGCGGCCAGCCCGAGCACGGGCAGGAAGCCGGAGATCAGGAACCAGACGAAGAACGACGAGCCCTTGAGCCTGCCGACCGTCCCGCCCGCGAGGGCGAACGAGAACGCCAGGATCAGGTAGGCCACGCCGGCCTCAGAGGCGGCGTAGGGCCCAGATCACGGCGGCGACGGCGGCGACCACCAGCGCGATCGTGAGCAGCATGGTGACGAAGCCCAGCACCGCGCCGACAATCAGCTTGAGCGCGAGGATCGCCGCGCCGACGATGACGATCCAGGCGACCGCGCGCTTGCCGAAGGTTCCGAGCACCGATGTGTTCTGCATAGGCCGGCAAGGCTACCGACGTTGCCTAAACGGCTCCTTTGGACGAGAGGGCTCAAGGAAGCGGGCCCTTCGCCCGATGTAGGGAGTGCTGATTCAAAAGGCAAACCCGTCGTGAGTCGGGGACGCAAAGCCAGAGGTCTCGCCGAACGCGAGATGGCTCGGCTGCCGGCATGGATGCCGCAACGGCACCCACCCAGGCATCCCACCCGTCGAAAGAAAGCCTTCGCTCATGTCTCGTTTGCACGTGCTCGTCAGCCAGCCCCGGCTCGCGCTCGGCGCGCTCCTCACGCTGCTGCTCGCCGCCGGCGCCGTCGTCGGCTCCGGCGCCGACTTCACCGCCACCTCGGCCAACCCGAACAACACCTTCGCCTCGGGCACGTTGACCATGCTCAACTCCAGGGAGGGCCTCTCCATCCTCACGGCGAGCAACATGCGCCCCGGTGATCCCGCGACGGTCGGCCTCGTCGACATCAAGAACACCGGCTCGCTCTCCGGCGCGTTCACGCTCGTGCGCGGCGCCGTGGTGAACTCCGACACCGGCAACCCGATGTCGGCCAAGCTCAACGCCACCGTGGTCGACTGCGGAACGTTCGCCGGTGCCACGCCGCCGACCTGCGGCGACGGCGACGACGTCAACCGGTACACCGGGACGCTGGCGGCCATGGGCACGTCCGCGCTCGGCACGTACGCAGCCGACGAGCACCACCGCTACCGCTTCACGGTCGCGCTGGACGCCACGGCGAACGACGCCTACCAGGGCGACTCCTCGACCGTCCGGTTCGACTTCAACGCCGCCTAGACCGCCAACCGCGGCGGGGTCCGAGATGGCGAGCACACGCAAGGCACCGATCAGGCGCGCCGGACGCATAGCGTCCGGCGTGGTGCTCGCCGTCGCGACCCTGGCCGCGCTGCTGGTGCTCGCTCCCGCGCTCCTCGGCTGGGAGCGCTACGCGATCGTCTCCGGCTCAATGCGCGGCACGTACGACCAGGGGTCGCTCGTGCTCGCCGAGGTGGTCCCGGTGGGCGACCTCGAGGTCGGCGACGTCATCACCTACCTCCCACCGCCGCCGGCCGGCCCCGATCACCTCGTCACGCACCGGATCGCATGGATCGGCCGCGACCAGGGCGGCGCGCGCGTCTTCCGCACCAGGGGCGACGCCAATCCGATCGCCGATCCGTGGACCTTCCGCTTGGCCCACGCGACGCAGGCCCGCGTGCGCCTGGGCATCCCGTACGCGGGCCACGCGCTGTCGGCGCTCGGGCGCCGCGACGTGCGCCTGGTCGTGATCGCGCTCCCGGCGCTGCTGATCGCGCTCTTCAGCCTGGGCCGGCTCTGGCGGGCGCTCGGCGCCGAGGCGCGCCGGCGCGCGCTGGAGACGCCGGCGTGACCCGTGCCGCGCTCGCCGTCCTGGCCCTCGTCGCGCTGGTCGCCGCCGCCGGCGGAGTCACCTCGTCCGGCGCCGACTTCACGGCCAGCTCGCCGTC
>JBPCNM010000004.1:0-6827 GCA_051001255.1 Solirubrobacteraceae bacterium | reverse complement strand
GGACAAGCACCAAGGCAAGACGATCGAGCAGCTGCGCACCGAGCTCTCCGGCCAGACCGGTGAGAACATCGTGATCCGCCGCTTCTCGCGCTTCGCCATCGGGGGCTGACGGCCCGGGATGTCGAGCGACGCGCCGGTTTTCAGCCGGGTTCTGCTGAAGCTCTCAGGTGAGGCACTGATGGGGGATCTGTCCTACGGGACGGATCCCGCCATGGTCCAATCGATCGCGCGCGAGGTCATGTCGATGCACGGGCGCGGCGTCGAGGTGGCGATCGTCGTCGGCGCCGGCAACATCTTCCGCGGACTGACCGCCGCGACCCAGCAGGGCATGGACCGCGCCACCGGCGACTACATGGGAATGCTGGCCACGGTGCTCAACGCGCTGACCCTTCAGGACGCGCTGGAGCGGCTCGGGGTGCACACGCGCGTGCAGAGCGCGATCACGATCTCCGAGGTCGCCGAGCCCTACATCCGCCGGCGGGCGATGCGCCACCTCGAGAAGGCCCGCGTGGTCATCTTCGCGGCGGGCACCGGCAACCCGTTCTTCACCACCGACACGGCGGCCGCGCTGCGCGCGCTCGAGATCCACGCCGAGGCGATCCTGATGGCCAAGAACGGCGTCGAGGGCGTGTTCACCGCGGACCCGCAGCTCGACCCCGCGGCGCAGTTCATCCCGGAGATCACGCACCGCGAGGCGCTCGAGCGCGGTCTGAAGGTGATGGACTCCACGGCGTTCTCGCTCTGCATGGACAACGCGCTCCCGATTTACGTCTTCAACATGAACGACGAGTCCAACATCGATCGGATAGTTTCCGGCGAGCGGGTCGGGACCCTGGTGACGACATGAGCATCATCGACGATTTCCTCTCAGACGCACGCGAGCACATGGGCAAGTCCGTCGATGCGACGCGTGGCAAGTTCGGCTCCGTGCGCACCGGGCGCGCCAGCCCGAACCTGCTCGACCGCATCGTGGTCGACTACTACGGGGCGCAGACGCCGCTCAAGCAGCTCGCGACGATCCATGCCGCCGAGGCGCGGCTGCTGACCGTGCAGCCGTACGACAAGAACTCGATCAAGGGGATCGAGCGGGCGATCATGGAATCCGACGTCGGCCTCACGCCGTCCAACGACGGCCAACTCATCCGCCTCACCATCCCCGAGCTCACCGAGGAGCGCCGCAAGGACCTCGTCAAGGTCGTGCGCACGCTGGCCGAGGAGGGCAAGGTCGCGCTGCGCAACATCCGCCGCGACACCATGCACGATCTCCGGGAGCTGCGCGACGCCGGCGAGGCGGGCGCGGATGACGAGCACCGCGCCGAGGAGGCGCTGCAGAAGCTCACCGACGAGAAGGTCCGCGAGCTCGACGCGCTCGTCAAGGCCAAGGAAGAAGAGATCCTCGAGGTGTGAGCGCCTCCGGCGCCACCTACGTCGCGATCATCACCGACGGCAACGGGCGCTGGGCCACGCAGCGCGGTCTGCCGGTGGAGGAGGGCCACGGCGCCGGCGCCGACGCGGTCAAGGCGCGGCTGCGAGATGCCGTCGACCTCGGCATCCGCGAACTGACCGTCTACTCGTTCTCGACGGAGAACTGGTCGCGCCCGATCGAGGAGGTCGCCGGGCTGATGGCGATGTTCTCCGAGCGCATCCTCGCCGAGACGCCCGAGCTGCACGCCGAAGGCGTGCGGATGCGCTTCATCGGCCGCCGCACCGGCGTCGCGGCCGAGCTGCTCGAGCAGATGCGCTGGGCGGAGGAGAAGACGAGCGCCAACGACCGCATCACGCTGTTCGTCGCGTTCAACTACGGCGGGCGCGCGGAGATCGTCGACGCGGCGCGGTCGTTCAGCGGGACCACCGAGGACGAGTTCCGGGCGCACCTCTACGCCCCGGACATGCGCGACCCCGACCTGATCATCCGCACGAGCGGCGAGCAGCGGCTCTCGAACTAACTGCTCTGGCAGTCGGCCTACTCCGAGCTGCACTTCACCGACGTGCTGTGGCCGGACTTCGGACGTGCGGACCTGGAGTTCGCCCTTGCGGAGTTCGACGCGCGCCGTCGGCGCTTCGGCGGACGCTGATGGCGACCTCGTCGCGGCGCCGCGTGCGGCGCTCGCGCCGCCGCAACATCGCGTCCGACCTGGGCGCGCGGATCTCGTTGGCGATCCCGGCGGCGGGGTTCGCGATCTTCATCGTCGCCGCCGGCGGCCCGATCTTCGCGGCCGGCGTGGTGCTGCTCGGCCTGGTCTGCCTGCACGAGCTGTTCCGCATGTACGACGGGCTGCGGCCGGTCCGGCTGGCGGGCTTCCTCGGGCTGGCCGGGCTGGCCGCGGCGGCGCACTTCGGGGGCGAGCACCAGGTGCTGCTCGCCACGGTCGCGTTCTTCCCGCTGCTGTTCGGACTCGCCCTGGCGATGCCCGAGCGGCCGGAGGTGCCGCTGACCGACGGGATGGCGATCACGCTGCTCGGCACGCTCTGGGTGGGGCTCGCGATCGCACATGCGATCCTGCTCCGCGACCTCCCGCACGGCGACGGGATCGTGATCGACGTCCTCGTCGGGACGTTTGTGGGCGATACGGCTGCCTACCTCGGAGGGCGGACGTTCGGCACGCGCCCCCTGGCCCTGCGGATCTCACCCTCCAAGACGCTCGAAGGGCTCGGGTTCGGCATCGCCGGCGCGACCGCGGCGGTGTGGTCCGCCGGTCTGTACCAGGACTGGCTGGGCGGCTGGAACGCCCTCCTGCTGGGCGTCGTCGTCGGCCTCGCCGCGCCGGTCGGCGACCTGTTCGAGTCCAAGATCAAGCGCGACGCGGGGACCAAGGACGCGGGCACGCTGTTCGGCGTGCACGGCGGCGCTCTGGACCGGCTGGACGCCGCGTTCTTCACGCTCGTGGCCGGGTACTACACGTGGGCGCTGCTGCTGTGACCACGGCCGACCAGACCGAACACGTCGAGCCGGGCCCGGACGACCGGGCGCCCACGGGACGCGCGTATATACAGACTGAGTTCCGTATATAGTTCCCGCATGGCAAAGCACCTGATCGACATCGACGAGGATCGCCTGCTCCAAGCTCGCGCCGAGCTGGGCACCGGCACGATCAAGGAGACCGTCAACGAGGCTCTTCGGCGCGCCACGAGCGGGCGTGGCGAACGCGTAGCGGCGGCGCTCGACGCGCTGGCCGCCGCTCCGCGCGACGATCGTGCCGACGCGTGGCGCTGAGCTTCCTCATCGACACCAGCGTGCTGAAGCGGCTCGACCGACCGGAGATCCGCCAGGTCGTCGAACCGCTGGCGGTGGACGGGGCTCTGGGGCGCGCCACCATCTGTGATCTCGAGGTCGGCTACTCGGCCCGCAATGCCGCGGAGTGGGAGCTGCTCGTCGGTGCGCTCAGCACGTTCTCGGAGGTCGAGACATCGGCCGCCCATGTGCGGCGCGCGCTGCAGGTTCAGCGTTTGCTCGCGCACGGCAGTCAACGCGGGCGCAAGATCCCGGATCTCCTCGTCGCTGCCGCAGCCGAGGAGCTCGACGCGGTCGTCTTGCACTACGACGCCGACTTCGATCGCATCGCCGCCGTCACCGGCCAGCGATGTCAGTGGGTGGTTCCCGCAGGCACACTCGAATAGACGCCGCGACGTGCCCGCAACGCGGCCCGGTCACGGCACCGCAGGCGGCGGCACGCTGCTGCCCGGCCGCTGCGGCTTAGCTGCCCTGTAGGGCGCCCCTGCCACACTGGGTCGCCGGATGAAGCGCCTCCTGATCCTCGGCTCCACCGGCTCTATCGGCACCCAGGCGCTCGACGTCGTGGCGCGGGCGCCGGAGGCGTTCGAGGTCGTCGGGCTGTCGGCCGAGCGCTCACACGCGGCGCTCGTCGCGCAGGCGCGCGCGCACGGCGTGGGGCGGATCGCGCTGCGCGATCCGGACGCCGCCGCCCGCGCGGCCGAGTCCTGGACCGACGGCGAGGTGCTCGCCGGGCCCGAGGGGCTCGTGAAGCTCGTGGCCGAGACCGGCGCGGAGCTCGTGCTCAACGCGATCGTCGGCGCCGCCGGGCTGGGCCCGACGATCGTCGCGCTCACCGAGGGCATCGACGTCGCGCTCGCCAACAAGGAGTCGCTCGTCGTCGGCGGCGAGCTCGTGATGGCGCTGTGCGAGGCGACCGGTGCCCAGCTCATCCCGGTGGACTCCGAGCACTCCGCGCTGCACCAGCTGATCGACGGCGAGCCGCCGGGCACGGTCGAGCGCCTCACGCTGACCGCGTCGGGCGGTCCGTTCAGGGGGCGCACCCGCGCCGAGCTCTCCGACGTCACCGTCGACGCGGCGCTGGCGCACCACACATGGGCGCTGGGAGGCAAGATCGCGATCGAATCGGCGACAGTGATGAACAAGGGCCTCGCGGTGATCGAGGCGCACTGGCTGTTCGGCACCCCGTATGACCGGATCGACGTCGTCGTGCATCCGCAATCGATCGTCCACGCGCTCGTGGCGCTCTGCGACGGCGCCACGCTGGCGCACCTCGGGCATCCCGACATGCGCGTCCCGATCGCCTACGCGCTGCACCACCCCGACCGCGTCGACGTGCCCGTGCCGACGCTGGACCTCGCCGCGGTCGGTGCGCTGGAGTTCGAGCCGCCCGACCTCGACGCGTTTCCGTGCCTGCGCCTCGCGCGTGAGGCCGCGGAGGCCGGCGGAACCGCCACGTGCGTGCTCAACGCGGCCAACGAGATCGCCGTCCACGCCTTCCTGCAGGACCGGCTCGACTTCGTGGGCATCCCCGCCGTGATCGAGGCGACGCTCGAGCAACTGCCCGCCCGGCGCGTGCACTCCTTCGACACGCTCTATCAGGCCGACGGCGACGCCCGACGGATCGCGGCGGAGCACGTGGCGGTGCCGAGGCGCAGCCCGGTGACGAGCGGTGGCGTGACCTCCGGCCGAGACAGACGCGAGGCAGGATGAGCTGGGTCCTGGCCTTCCTCGGCTTCGCCGCGCTGATCGTCCTGCACGAGCTGGGGCACTTCGCGGCCGCCAAGGCCGTCGGGATGCGGGTGGAGCGCTTCGCGCTGTTCTTCCCGCCGCTGCTCGGCCGGATCCGGCGGGGCGAGACGGAGTACGCGATCGGCAGCGTGCCGCTCGGCGGCTACGTGAAGATCACCGGCATGAACCCGGCGGAGGAGATCCCACCGGAGCACGCCGGCCGCGCCTACTACCGCCAGCCGGTGTGGAAGCGGATCGTCGTGATCGGCGCCGGGCCGGCGGTCAACATCGTGCTCGCCTTCCTCCTGCTCACCGCGTACCTGCTCATCTGGGGCTCGCCGGTGGCCACCGTGAACAACCGGGTTCAGAGCCTTGTCAGCGGCGGCGCGGCCTCGAAGGCGCTCGAGGTCGGAGACCGGGTCGTGGCGATCGACGGCGAGCGCGGTGGTCCGGAGGTGCTGCGGCGGCAGGTCGCCACACATCGCTGCGCCGGCGAGCAGGTCGACGGCTGCCGGGCCGCCACGCCTGCCGAGGTGACGTTCGTGCGCGACGGCCGCGAGGAGGTCGTCGCGATCGCGCCCATCTTCGACGCGGAGGCCAAGCTGCCGCTGCTGGGCTTCCGCTACGACTTCGACCGGACGTTCGAGCCCGTCGACGGCCCGGCAGAGGCCGTGAGCCTGAGTGCCGACCGGATGTGGTTCTTCACCACGGCCACCGTCGAGACGATCGCCGGCATCTTCGAGGCCGAGAAGCGCAAGGAGCTCTCCGGCGTCGTCGGCTCCTACGAGGCGACGCGCCAGTCGATCGAGCTCTCCACCGACCGCGCCGTGTTCCTGCTCGCCGTCATCTCCCTGTCGCTCGGGGTGATCAACCTGTTCCCGTTCCTGCCGCTCGACGGCGGCCACATCTTCTGGGCGCTGGCCGAGAAGGTGCGCGGGCGGGCGATCCCGTTCAGCGTCATGGAGCGCGCCGGCTTCGTGGGCTTCGCGCTCGTGATCGCCCTGTTCATGGTCGGCCTGAGCAACGACATCGGGCGCCTGACCGGCGACGGCTTCCAGGTCCGGTAGGGCCTGGCCGGCTTCTAGACTGGGGAACACATGGCTTCACAGCGACACGTCGACGTCGGCGGCGTCCAGATCGGCGGTGGCGCGCCGGTCGTCGTGCAGACGATGACCAAGACCGAGACGGCGAACCTGACCGCCACGATGGACCAGATCCGCCGCGTCGCGGACGCGGGAGCCGATCTCGTGCGCGTCGCCGTGCCGCGCGACAAGGACATCAAGGCGCTCAAGACCATCGTGCGCGAGTCGCCGATCCCGATCATCGCCGACATCCACTTCAACTACACGCTGGCGCTCAAGGCGATCGACGCCGGCGCGCACTGCGTGCGGCTGAACCCGGGCAACATCGGGGGCCCCGACAAGGTCGCCGAGGTCGCCGAGCGCGCGACCGCCGCCGGCGTGCCGATGCGCATCGGCGTCAACTCCGGCTCGCTGCCCAAGCACCTGCACGCGCTCGAGCGCGAGAACTCCGTCGAGGCGCTCGTGGCCGCCGGCGTCGAGTTCGTGCAGTTGATGGAGCGCCTGCGGTTCACCGACTTCAAGGTCTCGATCAAGTCCACCAACGTGCCCAATACGATCGCCGCCAACCGGCTGCTGTCCGAGCGGGTCCCGTACCCGCTGCACCTCGGCATCACCGAGGCGGGCACGAAGTGGTCGGGCTCGCTCAAGAGCGCGGTCGGGCTCGGGACGCTGCTGGCCGACGGCATCGGCGACACGATCCGCATCTCGCTCTCGACGTTCCACGCCGAGGAGGAGGTCAAGGTCGCCTGGGAGATCCTCAAGGCGCTCAAGCTGCGCGAGCG
>JBPCNM010000003.1:0-8517 GCA_051001255.1 Solirubrobacteraceae bacterium | reverse complement strand
TAGTTGCAGTCCGGGTCGCCCGCGGCGACCTCGACTGCCTCGGAGATCGCGATCCCGAGCGAGCCGGTCTCGTGCGCGGCCTGCGAGCGCGTGGCCGGGCCAGCCGGGCGCGGTCGGCCTCCAGGCGCTCGCGCAGCGCGAGCGGCGCGTGCACCTCCGCCGCGGCGCCGCGGATCATCGTCGCGGCTTGCTTCTGCGTGTCCAGCGTGGCGGCGAGCTCCGCGTCATCGTTGGCCATGGCCTCGAGCTCCGCCTGGCGCGCGGGCGGCAGCGTCCCGTCGGCGGCGGCAGCGAGATCCGCCATCAGGCGGTCGTCATAGGGCTCGGAGAGGCTCATCGCGAACGACCCTGCGGAGGATAGGACGGCCCGCGAGCCCTCCGTATTCCTGGCCGACCGGGATCCGGCGCCCGTAGGATCGCTCAGATGAGCGAGCCGACGAAGTTCCTCCTGCCCGAGGACGCCATCCCCACGCACTGGGTCAACTACCTCCCCGACCTGCCGGGCGAGCCGCTGCCGCCGCTCAGCCCGCGCACGGGGCAGCCCGCCGGACCGGACGACCTGACGCCGATCTTCCCGATGGGCCTGATCGCCCAGGAGGTCGCACAGGAGCGGGAGATCCCGATCCCGGATGCGGTGCGCGAGGCCTACAAGCTGTGGCGGCCGACGCCGCTGTACCGCGCGCGCAGGCTGGAGCGAGCGCTCGGCACGAAGGCGCGGATCTTCTACAAGTACGAGGGCGTCTCGCCCGCCGGCTCGCACAAGCCCAACACGGCGGTGCCGCAGGCCTACGAGAACGCGCAGGCCGGGATCTCCAAGCTCGCGACGGAGACCGGCGCCGGGCAGTGGGGCTCCTCGCTCGCGTTCGCGTGCTCGCTGTTCGGGCTGGAGTGCGAGGTCTTCATGGTCGGGTCGAGCTATGACCAGAAGCCGTACCGGCGCTCGATGATGGAGACCTGGGGCGCGAGCGTGCACCGCTCGCCGTCGGACCGCACGGAGGCAGGCCGCTCGCAGGCCGCGCACGAGACCGGCTCGCTCGGGATCGCGATCTCCGAGGCGGTCGAGGTCGCCGCGGGCGACCCGGACTGCAACTACGCGCTGGGCTCCGTGCTCAACCACGTGCTGCTGCACCAGACGGTGATCGGGCAGGAGGCGATCGCGCAGCTCGAGCTGGCCGGCGCCGGCACGCCCGACGTGATCGTCGGCTGCGTCGGCGGCGGCTCGAACTTCGGCGGGCTCGTGTTCCCGTTCCTGCGCGCGGGCGGGGACATCAAGATCGTCGCCGCCGAGCCGGCCACCTGCCCGACGCTCACGCGCGGCGTGTACTCCTACGACTACGGCGACAGCGTCGGGATGACCCCGCTGATGCCGATGTACACGCTCGGCCACGGCTTCGTCCCGCCGCCCGTGCACGCCGGCGGCCTGCGTTACCACGGCGACGCGCCGATGGTCTGCGCGCTGGTCCGGGCCGGGCTGGTCGAGGCCCGGGCCTACCGGCAGAACGAGACGTTCGAGGCGGCGGTGCGGTTCGCGCGCAGCGAGGGCATCATCCCGGCGCCCGAGCCGGCGCACGCGGTCCGCGCGGTGATCGAGGAGGCCTCCGACGGGGAGGAGAAGACGATCCTCTTCGGCCTCTGCGGCCACGGCCACTTCGACCTCGCCGCCTACGACGCGTACCTGGCCGGCCGCCTCGAGGACCCCGAGTTCTCCGAGGCCGATCTCGAGGCGGCCCTGGCGCAGCTCCCGGAGGCGCCGGCGATCGCCTGATCCCGTGGGTCAGTCGTGGCTCGCGGATGCAGCGGGCCATCAACTGGTCGGCGAGCCCAGCGCCCGGTGGATCGTGCCGACGATGCGCCGGGCGTGGGATCCCTCGGGATCGAGATCGGGGTTGAAGCACGTGACGTGGGCGCCGATCAGATCCGAGCCGCGGGCGAGCGCGGTCAGCAGCGCCTCCAGCTGGGCCCAGTCCGGGCCGCCGGCCTGGGGGTAGCTGACCGCCGGCAGCGACGCTTGGTCGAGCACGTCGACGTCGAGGTGCAGCCACAGGGGCCGCCGATCGGCGTCGAGCGCGTTCAGCGCACGCGCGGCCGTCTGCTCGGCGCCGAGGTCGCGGAGCCGCCGGGCGTCGAAGCGGTGCACGGCGGCATCCACGAGCGCCGCCTCGTTGACGTGGCGGCCGTCGGGCATCGCGATGTCGGCGGGCGCGTCGGCGCGGAAGCCGATCGCGGCGATGCGCTCGGGCGCGATCACGACGCGCCGCCCCAGGCACGCGTCCAGCGCGCCCGGGCCGTGCCCGGTGAGGATGGCGAGATCCATGTCCGCCGCCTCGCCGGTCGCAGAGCTCACTCCGTCCAAGGCGTCGAGATGGCCGTCGAGGAACGCGAGCCCGACGACGTCGACGGCGTCGCGCGCGCCGGCCATCACACCGGGGACGATCGCGCAATCGCCGCCGAGCACCAGCGGGCGCCGGCCGGCGCCGATCGACGCGCGGACGGCGGCGCGCAGCGCACCGCTGGATCGCTGCAGATCGCCCAAGCCGATGACGCCGGTGTCGCCGTCGCGGTCGGGCGCTGCGATGCCCGTGTCGAGCTCGACCGCCGACTCGGCGCTCACCGCGGCCAGCAGACCGGCCGCGAGCAGCGCTTGCGGCGCCCGTTCCTCACCCTCGTGCTCGCCCGCGCAGTCCATCGGAGCGAGCAGCACCTCCCAGGGGCCTACGGCGGTCGTCACGGGGCGCTCATGCATCGACGCAGCATCGCGGTCGACCGCGCGACGGCGCAACACCCGCGGCGTCGGCATCGGTCTCCGCAGCGGCGGGGCGCCGACCGAGCCTCGCGTGCACTACCGTGCCGACGCGGCGCCATGAAGCTCGTCACGTGGAACGTCAACTCGCTCAAGATCCGCCTCCCGCGCGTGCTGGAGCTGCTCGGGCAGCACGCGCCCGACGCGGTGCTGCTGCAGGAGACCAAGAGCGAGCCGGACACCTTCCCGGCGGACGAGCTGCGCGCCGCCGGCTACCACGCCGCGCACCACTCGGCCGGGCGCTGGGCGGGCGTGGCACTGCTCTCGCGCACGCCGCTGGACGACGTCTGCGCCGGCCTGGAGGGCGAGCCGGCCGTCGACGAGGCACGCTGGGTCGAGGCGACCACCGCGGGGCTGCGGCTCGCGTCCGTCTACGTGCCCAACGGCCGCGCGGTCGACCACCCGGAGTTCGCCAAGAAGCTCGCGTTCCTCGAGGCGGCGCGCGCGCGGATCGGCACGCTCGACGTGCTGGCCGGCGACTTCAACGTCTGCCCCGCCGACCTCGACGTCTACGACCCCGCGGCGTTCGTCGGCTCCACCCACGTCCAGCCCGAGGAGCGCGCCCGCTTCGCCGCGCTGCTCGCAGACGGCCACGTCGACGCCTACCGCCACCTGCACCCCGACGAGGTCGGCTACACATGGTGGGACTACCGCCAGGGCCACTTCCACCGCAAGCTGGGCCTGCGGATCGACGCGTTCCTGGTCGCCCCACGCGTCGCGGAGCGGATCACGGCGTGCGGGATCGACCGCAACTACCGCAAGGGCCCCAAGCCCTCAGACCACGCCCCGCTGCTGCTCGAGCTCGCCTAGCTCGGAGGCGACGGCGAGCAGCCGGTCGACGTCGTCGGCCTCGGTGCGGAAGTTCACTATGCAGGCGCGCAGGCCGAAGCGGCCGTCGATCACGGCGTTGGAGCAGTACACGCGGCCGTCGGCGTGGATCGCCGTCATCAGGCGCTCGTTGACTCGGTCGAGCTGCTCCTCCGTGCCGTCCCAGGCGGCGGGGCGGTAGCGGAAGCAACAGATCGAGAGGCGCGGCTCGCACATCAGCTCGAAGTCGGGATGCTCGGCGACGAGCTCGCCCAGGTAGCGCGTCAGCGCCGCGTCGTGGGCGATCCGGCGGCCGTAGGCCGCGCGGCCGTGGGCGAGGAGCGAGACCCACACCTTCAGCGCCGCGAACCCGCGCGAGAACTGCGGTCCGTGCATCGCGAAGTCGACGCCATGGCGCGCCGCCTCGTCGAGCCAGATGTAGGAGGCGTCGGAGTGGAACGAGCGCGAGAGCACACCGAAGTCGCGCAGCAGCACGCAGCCCGCCGACTGGGCGGTGTAGAGCCACTTGTGCGGGTCGACGGCGAGCGAGTCGGCGCGCTCGATCCCGTCGAGCAGCCCGCGCAGCTCGTCCGACAGGATCGCCGCGCCGCCGTAGGCAGCGTCGACGTGGAACCACACCTCGTGCTGCGCCGCCAGCTCGGCGAGCGCCGGCAGCGGGTCGATCGAGCCCGTGGTGGTCGTGCCGGCGGTGGCGCAGACCGCGAGCGGCTGGACGCCATCGGCGAGGTCGCGCTCGATCGCCGCGGCGAGCGCGTCGGGGCGCATGCGCTGCGCGGCGTCGATCGCGATCGTCCGTACGGCGCCCGTGCCGAGGCCGAGCATGTCGGCGGCGCGGCCGATGACGACGTGCGCCTCCTCGGACGCGTACAGCGCGACCGGGCCGTGCGCGCGGACGCCCTGCTCGCGCACGTCGACGCCCATCCGCGTGTCGCGCGCGCACTTGAGGCCGACGAAGTTCGCCATCGCGCCGCCCGACATGACCATCCCGCCGGCGCCGTCTGGCAGCCCGAAGCGCGTGGCCAGCCAGCCCGTGAGGTGCAGCTCGATCTCGGCCGCGCCGGGGCCGAGCCGGTAGCCGCCCACGCACGGGTTCAGACCGGCGCCGAGCAGCTCCGCGGCGGCGCCAGGCACCGTGCCGGCGCCGCAGATGTAGCCGAAGAACGCGGGGTGGCCGATGAGCAGCGACTGCTCGAACGTCAGCTCGCGCAGGTGCGCGACGAGGTCGCCGACCGGCATCGGCTCCTCCGGGACGGGCAGCGCGATCGCGCGCGTCACCTCGGCCGGGGCGAACTCGCGGTTGACCGGCAGCGCGGGGAGCCGCTCGAGCAGCTCGGTCCAAAGCCCGAGCACCTCGCCGCCGAACGCGTTCGCCCACCGGCTCGCCGGCCTCCGCGCGTGCGAGCTGCATCCGCGAAGCTCCCAGCCGATGAGCACGGCCACCTCGGTTCCCTCCACCCTCGGCCTGGAGGGCGACGACGCGCTGGTGACGCTCCGGGCGACCGGGCGCCGCAGGCTGGCGCTCGACGCGTTCGACCGCTTCCGCGCCGCCGACGGGTTCAGCCACACGCGGGCGCTGGCGTTCCAGCTCACGCTGACGATCGTGCCGGCCCTCATCACCGTGGTCGGCCTGGCGACGGCGCTCGACCAGGACGGCTTCACCCGCGTCGTGCGCGAGGTGCTGGGCGACGTCGCCCCCGGCGCGGCCGGCGAACTCGTCACGGCCGCGCTGCGCCAGGGCAGCGCCGGCGCGGGTCAGGAGGACGGCGAGGTCGCGCTGGCGTTCGGCGGGCTGGCGACGATGATCGCCGGCACGACCGCGTTCGGCCAGCTCGAGCGCGGCGCGAACCGCATCTACGGCGTCGAGCGCGACCGGCCGCTGCTGCGCAAGTACGGCACGGCCGCCGCGCTGATGCTCACCGCCGGCGTCGCCACCGTGCTGGCGGCGATCCTGCTCGTGGCGGGCGAGACGCTGGCGGACGCCGTGGACCTGGGCTCCGCCTTCGGTGTCCTGCGCTGGCCCGTCGCGCTCGCGCTGGTGGTCGGCGCGCTCGCGCTGCTGTTCGAGATCGCGCCCCGCCGGCGCCAGCCCGAGCCGTCGTGGCTGGCGCTCGGCTCCGGCCTCTCCGCAGTGCTGTGGCTTGCGTTCACCGGCATCCTCGCCGTCCTCGTGGGCGCGAGCGCGAACTTCGGCGTCACCTACGGGCCGCTGGCCGGCACGATCGCCGTGCTGCTGTGGACGTTCCTCTCCGCGCTCGCGCTGCTGCTCGGGCTCGCGTTCGCCGCGCAGCTCGAGGCGGTCCGCGCCGGCGTCACGGCCACGCGCGTCGGGCGCGACGAGAACTCGCCCGGGCAGTCTGGCTGAAGTGGCTCGCCGCGCGGCTCGAAGGCGAACGCCGTCTCCGTGACGCCGCGGTCCAATGGACCGTGTACCGCACACTGGTTCGGGGCGCGTCTTCAACAGGTCCGCCGATGACTTCCGGCGTAGGGCTCGGTCATAGAGGCGAACGGAACGTCGATGGCGATCGCGGATCGCCTCGTCCACTCATGGGAAGGCTGATGATGTCAGAAGGTCACGTGCAGCTCGGTGAGGTGAACACCTGGTTCGCGGAGTACGGAGACGGCGATCCGCTCGTCATGCTCCATCCAGGAGGCGCCGATGGCCGCGCGTTCGGCCCGAACGTCGACACGCTCGCAACCGGCCTGCGGGTCTATTCCCCGGATCGTCGCGGTCACGGGCGAACGGCGGATGTCGCCGGTCCGATCTCGTTCGAGCTGATGGCCCAAGACACCATCGCGTTCCTCGAGACAGTCGTCGGTGCGCCGGCGCACCTGGTCGGGTACAGCGACGGGGCGATCGTCGCGCTGCACGTCGCGCTGCGTCGCCCCGACCTCGTGCGGCGGGTCGTACTCGCGGCCGGGGTGTTCCATCTCGACGGCTGGCTGCCGGGCGTCATCGACTCCGAGGAGGAGCCCGCGCCGTTCTTCGCCGAGAACTACGGCGAGGTCTCACCGGATGGCATCGAGCACTTCGGGGTCGTGCTCGCCAAGACCAACCGCATGCACGCCGAGGAGCCGACGTTCACCGACGTGGACCTCCAGGGCGCGACGGTCCCCGTCCTCGTGATGGTCGCCGACGACGACGAGATGGCGCTCGAGCACTCGATCGCGCTGTATCGTAGCCTGCCAGGGGCAGAGTTGGCCGTGGTGCCCGGCACGTCGCACGGTCTGTTGGTGGAGAAGCCGACGCTGTGCAACACGATCATCCTCGACTTCCTGACGCAGGACCCCATCACGCCGATCGCACCGCGTCGCCGGTCCCCCGGCACGGTCGACGCCGACGGCACCTGATGATCATCGTCGCCGGTCACTTGACCGTCGACCCGGATGAGCGCGACTCGCTGCTCGCCGGGTGCGCGGACGTCGTCGAACAGGGCCGGGCCGCCGAGGGTTGCCTGGACTTCGCCCTCTCGCCCGATCTGGTCGATCCGACGCGCCTCAACGTGTTCGAACGATGGACGACGGTGGACTGCCTGACGCGGTTTCGAGGCTCCGGCCCGAGCGCGCACCAGCGGTCGGGCATCCGCAGGACGTTTCGGAGTATGAGGCCGCCGAGGTGTCATAGCGCTACGTCCGGCGCCCGTCGAGTTGGAGAACCAACCCACTGACACAACGCAATGTCAGCACCGTCCCCGGTAGCCGATGGGTGTGGGAGGGGACCTTCTCGGTGACGATCTTGCGGAAGGGCGCGATATCGCATCGGATGCGACCACGTCGACCGCTGCGAGCGTCACATCGAGGGTGGTGGGCGACGTTCGACCGCGCCGAAGAGGAGCGCGACAGGTGGGTCGAGCACTTCGAGCGCGACGGGTTCGCCACCTGGCTCGGATCGCTGCGCGGCCAGCTCGAGCCGTGACCCAGCCCCCCACCTGAGGCTGGACGCCCGGACCGGCCCAGGCTTGCGCCGCCGTCCCGCTCGGCGATGCACTACCGCTTCCCTCGTGGCACCGGCGACTAGCTCGCGAGATCACCAGCGATCACGATGCCGTGCTCATAGGAGAAGACGACGGCTTGGACGCGGTCGCGCAGGTCGAGCTTTGCCAACACCGCCCCGATGTGGCTCTTGACGGTCGCTTCGCTGATGACCAGCCGGGCCGCGATCTCGCCGTTGGAGAGCCCGCGCGCGACGAGCTCGAGCGTCTCGCGCTCGCGCGGGGTGAATGCTCCGCGAGCGCGGGCGCGGGCGCGGGTGCGGCGCGGGGGGCGGCGCTGGTCGCGACGTGCTCGAGCAGCCGGCGCGTGATCGAGGGCGAGAGCAGCGCGTCGCCTGCGTGGACGGTGCGGATCGCGTCGAGCAGCTGCGCACGTGAGGCGTGCTTGAGCAGAAAGCCCTGACCAGCTGCCCGCGCACGAAGGGCACGACTGGCTCTACGTCCTCGACGGCCGCATCCGGCTGCTGCTCGGCGAGGAGGATCTCACCATCCAGCCGGGCGAGGCCGTCGAGTTCACCACCTGGACACCGCACTGGTTCGGCGCCATCGACGAGCCTGTGGAGCTCATCGCGATCCTTGGCCCTCAAGGCGAGCGGCTGCATCTCCACGCCTGAGCGCGCGCCCCACACGTCGACGCGGCCTTCCGCCTCGGCTGATCCGTTCAGGCTGACAGGTGGCGCTCGAGCTGCTCGAGATAGCGCGCGACCGGGCCGAGGATGAGCAGCCCGCTGCCCGCCCCGGCCAGCTCCGCTGCCGCGGGCTCCAGCTGTGCGTGCGCGCGCTCCATCGTGCGCCGGTCCCCGACGGCGACGGCGGCCTCGGCGGCGAGGCACCAGAGGGCTTCGAAGAGCAGGTCGCGGGGCGGCTCGGGGACCGCGCGCAGCGCCGCCGCAGCCTCCT
>JBPCNM010000002.1:0-2978 GCA_051001255.1 Solirubrobacteraceae bacterium | reverse complement strand
GGGCGCGACGGCCGCCCGCGGTCGGGGCCGAAGCGGTCGGCGCGTACCGCCCGGCGCGCAGCGCGCGCAGGTACGCGGCGGCCTCCGGTGTGCGGCCAAGCCGCCGCTCGAGCTCCTGCAGCGTCGTGCCCGCTACCGCCGGCCGGCCGATCCGGCGCAGCGCGGCCTCCAGCTCGGCCACCGCGCGGTCGAGCGCCGTGGCCGGGCCGAGACTGCGCCGCCGCCAGCGCAGCACGAGCCAGCCGGCGAGCACGAGCACCAGCACGGCCGGTATCACGAACCACCACCACGCCGTGCCGCTCTCCTCGCCCGCGACCGCGCCGGCGCCGCCGGGACCAGACGGGCGCCCGAGCAGGTTGGGAAGCAGGCCGCCCGTGCGCGCCCCCGAGCCGCTGTCTGACGAGGCGGCGTCCCCCCGGTCCGAGCCCGCCTCCGGGGTCCGCTCCAGGGCCGCGATCTGCGAACGCGCCGGCGTGCCGGCAGGCGTGGGGTCGAACGCGACCCAGCCCCAGTCGTCGAACCACGCCTCCACCCATGAGTGCGCGTCCATGTCGCGGACGATCCACGCCTGCTTGCGCTCGGAGTAGCCGCCCGGCGAGAACCCGGTCGCGACCCGCGCCGGGACGCCGCCCATCCGCAGCAGCAGCGCCATCGCGCCCGAGAAGTGCTGGCAGTAGCCGCTCTTCGTGTCGAACAGGAAGCCGTCGAGCGTCGCCCGGCCGGGCGCGATCGGTCGCGGGATCTCGTCGTAGGTGAAGCCCTCCTGCAGGTAGCGGTTGACGGCGAGCACGTACGCGTACGGCGTCACGGCGTCGCCGCGGAGCCGGCGTGCCAGCCTCCACGTACGCGCGTAGGGGGACCCGCGCAGCGCCTCCCCGCCGTCGTGGGAGCGGACCAGCGTCTGATAGTCCGCGACGGGCTCCGAGCCGTTGCCGAGCGAGTCGAAGGGCGGGAAGCGCACCACCGCTTGCCCGCGCCGCCGCGCGAGCTCGCTCTCCTCACCGGACGCCGTCACGTCGGCTTGGGTCGGGATCGTCACGTCGAGGTCGGTCAACCGCCGCGAGTCCGCGCCGGAGCCGGAATCGGCAAGCTGGGCGCTGCTCGGCCGCGGCACGTAGGCCTTGACCGTATAGGAGTCGCCGCCGCGGAACTCCGTCTCCGCGCGCCACACGCCCGGCTCGCCCGTCGGCCCGACCGCGCGGCTGGTGTCCTGGACCGCGAGCGTGGTGCCGGTCCCGACGACGTCCCGGGTCTGCATCCGCCGCAGCGTCACGCGCAACGACCGGCGCCAGCGGAACTGTGACTCCCAGTCGCGCGCGAGATCCAGGTCGGCGCCGCCGCCCGGCCGCTGGCCGCCCGGAGCGAACCACTTCTCGCCGTCGAAGTCGTCGAGGTTGCGCACCTTCCAGTACGACGGCTCCGAGGTGGCGACACGCAGCACCTCCGCGCCGTCTCGCGGCCACGTCATCGGCCCGTAGCTGTGGCCCCAGTCGAAGCGCAGCGGGTCGTCGGGGCCCAGGCGCTCGGCGAACGCCTTGTAGTCGAACCACGGATCCTCCCCGTTGGCGGCCGACGCGAGCGGCAACGCGCCGGCGAGGGCGAGGGCGAGCATCGCGGCGATCCCGAGGCCGGGGCGCAGCGGAAGCCGCTCCAGCCACAAAAAGCAGACGGTGAGCGCGGTCAGCACGATCCCGAGCGCGACGGGCTGCGCACCGCCCAGCGAGACGACCGGCGCGGCGACGAGCACCAGCAGGAGGGCGAGCGACAGGAATTGATAGCCGCAGCCGCCTGTGCCCGCGGACGAAGTCCGTTGGGTACGCTCGCCTGTGCCGGCGGACGAAGGCCGCTGGGTGCGCGGCCAGAACGCCAGCAGCGCGGCGAGCATGCACAGCAACGCGCCGAGCAGCTGGAGCGTCAGGCTCGGCCACGGGTCGGCGCCGCGGTAGGGCATCTGCACGTTGGCCAGCGCCTCGGCTCCCGACGCGAGCCCGCTGCCCAGCTCGTCGAGCCGGCGCGGCTTGAGCAGCCGCAGCTCGAGGCCGGAGCTGGCGTAGGCCGCCAGCAGCCCGAGCGCCGCGACCACGAGCGTGGCGCCGCCGCGCCGGCGCGTGCGCCCGTCGGCCCACAGGATCCCCGCCCCGGCGGCGACGGCGACGAGCACCCACAGCAGCGCGCGGCCTGAGGAGAGGTCCGCGACCATCCGCTGCCACTGCAGCGCGCCGAGCAGCGCCAGCGCGGCGAATCCGCCCAGCCGTGCGACGGAAGGCGGCAGCAGCGCCGGCGGGCGGCGATGCGCGGGCTGCGCCGGGGGTCTCTCCTCCACGCCCCTAGGATGGCATGGCCGGCTCAGCCGCCGCGGTCGAGCTCACGCCGGCGCAGTTCGATCCGCCGGATCTTCCCCGTCAGCGTCTTGGGCAGCCCGTCGGTGAACTCGATCCGGCGCGGGTACGCGTGCGCGCCGAGCCGTCCGCGCACGAACGCCTTGATCTCCTCGGCCACGGCGTCGGACGGCTCCACTCCGGCGGCCGGCACGATGAACGCCTTGACGACGCTGCCGCGGCGCTCGTCGGGCGAGGCGACCGCCGCCGCCTCCGCGACCGCCGGGTGCTCCAGGCACGCCGATTCGACCTCGAACGGGCCGATCCGGTAGCCGGCGGCGATGATCACGTCGTCGGCGCGTCCCTCGTACCAGACGTAGCCGTCCTCGTCGGCCGACGCCGCGTCCCTGGTGTGGAACCACTCGCCGCCGAACGTGTCGCGCCCCGCCTCGTCGTTGTCCCAATACCCGAGCGGATAGTGCGGGTTCGAGCGAGCGCGCAGGCAGATCTCCCCGCGCTCGCCGATCGCGACGGGCCGCTCGTCCTCGTCGAGGATCTGCACGTCCCAGCCGGGCATCGGCTTGCCCATCGAGCCCTCGCGGACCTCCAGGAACGGGTAGTTGGCGACGAGCGGATAGGACTCGGTCAGCCCGTAGTAGT
>JBPCNM010000001.1:0-11917 GCA_051001255.1 Solirubrobacteraceae bacterium | reverse complement strand
TGCTCGCCGCAGCGCTCATCCTCGAGGCGACGCGCCGCACGGTCGGCTGGATCCTGCCGGCGATCTGCATCGCGTTCCTGGCCTACGCCTACCTCGGCGGCCTGCTGCCCGACTGGACCGGGGTGGCCCACAAGGGCTACGGGCTCGACCGCCTCGTCGGGCAGTCGTTCATGGGGCTGGAGGGCATCTTCGGCATCCCGCTCGACGTCGCCGCGACCTACATCGTGCTGTTCACGCTCTACGGCGCGGTGCTCGAGCACTCCGGCGCGGCGCGCTTCTTCGTCGAGCTCTCGCACGCGGCGTTCGGCTCCAGCCGCACGGGCCCCGGCCGGACGACGACGATGGCGGGCTTCCTGCTCGGCACCGTGTCGGGCTCGGGCGTGGCGACGACCGTGACGCTCGGCTCGGTCACGTGGCCGCTGCTGCGCAAGGCCGGCTACCCGAAGGACGAGGGCGGCGGCGTGCTTGCCGCCGCCGGCATCGGCGCGATCCTCTCGCCCCCGACGCTGGGCGCCGCCGCGTTCATCATCGCCGAGTTCCTGGAGGAGAGCTACCTCAACGTGCTCGTCTACGCGACGGTGCCGACGCTCCTTTACTACCTCGGCGTGCTGCTGGCGATCGAGGCCGATGCACGCCGCTTCGAGGTCGGCGGGCTGCAGCTGGAGACAGCGAGCGTCTGGCGCCTGCTCGGGCGCTTCGGCTATCACTTCCTGTCGCTGTTCGCCATCGTCGGGCTGCTGGCGATCGGCTTCTCGCCGTTCCGCTCGGTGCTCTACGCGACCGTGCTGGCGTTCCTGCTCTCGTTCCTGGACAAGCGTCACCGCATGACGCCGCCGCGGGTCTGGGACGCGCTCGTCGACGGCGCGCGCGGTGTGCTCCCGATCGCCGCGACCACCGCGGCGGCCGGGCTGATCGTCGCGGTCGTCTCGCTCACCGGGCTCGGGTTGAAGCTGGCCTCGCTGATCGTCGGCGCCGCCGGCGGCTCGCTCGCGCTCACCGCGGTGTTCTCGGCGATCGCCGTGCTGATCCTCGGGCTCGCGGTGCCGGTCACGGCCTCGTTCATCATCGCCGCGGTCATCATCGCCCCGGCGTTCATCCTGCTCGACGTCGAGCCGTTCGTCGCCTACATGTTCATCTTCTACTACGCGGTCCTGAGCGAGGTGAGCCCGCCGACCGCGCTGTCGGCCTTCGCGGCGGCGGCGATCACCGGCGGCGACGGCTTCCGCACGATGATGCTCACGTTCCGCTATACGGCACCGGCGTTCCTCGTGCCGTTCGCGTTCGTGCTGACGCCCGAGGGAGAAGGGCTGCTGCTGCAGGGGGCCGCCGGGTCGATCGCGGTGGCGGTCCTGGTCTCGGCGGTGGCCGTGTGCGCGCTCGCGGTCGCGCTCGGAGGCTGGCTGCGCGGGCGGGTGCCCACGCCCGTGCGCGCGCTGTTCGCCGCCGGGGCGCTGCTGCTGCTCTACCTCGCGCCGCTCACGATCGCGATCGGGCTCGGGCTCGTGGTCGTGGGCGTTGCGGTCCAGCTCATCGGGCCGGCGCGCGCACGGCCGGCGTCGTCGCCGCCGGCGTAGGCCTGCGGGGATGCGCCGCCCGATCGCCCGGCGCCGTTCTGACCCGCGTCGGCTCCCCGGCGCATGCGCCGCACGATCGCCCGGCGCCGTTCTGACCCGCGTAGGCTCCTCGGCGATGCGCCGGCCGATCGCCCAGACCTCGATCCGCGACGCGCTGGACTCCGCGGCGATCGCCCTCACCGCGGCGGGCTGCGATACGCCGCGGCTGGACGCGGAGCTGCTGCTGACCGCGGCGATGGGCGTGGACCGGGCGGTGATCGTGTCGGACCCCGGACGCGGCATCGAGCCGGACGCCGCACGCCGGTTCATGGACTACGCGGCACGCCGGCGCGAGCGCGAGCCGGTCGCCTACATCCTCGGCAGCCGCGGCTTTCGGACGATCGAGCTGACGGTCGATCCGCGCGTGCTCATCCCGCGCCCGGAGACCGAGCACCTCGTCGAGGCGCTGCTCGACCTGCCGGCGGGCGCGCGCGTGTGCGACGTGGGGACCGGCTCGGGCGCCATCGCGCTGGCGCTCAAGGTCGAGCGGCCCGACCTCGAGCTCGTCGCAACCGACGCCAGCGCCGGGGCGCTGGAGGTGGCACGCGCCAACGCACGGCGGCTCGGGGTGGATGTGGCGTTCCACCACGGCGACCTCCTGGCCGACGTCGCCGGACCGCTCGACGCCGTCGTCTCCAACCCGCCCTACGTCGAGGATGACGCCGAGCTGGCGCCCGACATCGTCCGCTTCGAGCCGGCGCTCGCGCTGCGGTCCGGGCCCGAGGGCCTCGACGTGGTCCGCCGGCTGCTGCCGGCGGTCGGGGCGAGGGCGGCCCACACCGTCGCGCTCGAGATCGGCGCCGGCCAGGCCGCCGCCGTCGGGGACCTGATCCGCGAGGCGGGGTTCCCGGACGTGGAGACCGTCGCCGACCTGGCCGGGATCGAGCGCGTGCTGGTCGGCCGCCGCCCAGGGTCGGCCGCCGGCCGCGCAGGGGTCTGACCCCCATGTCTCGGCGCGGGGATCCTCGCAGCCGATCTGCGGATCTGACCCTGTGACCGACGCCGCGGCGTTCGAGCGCGTGATCGCCGCGGGCGGCGTGGTCGTGTTCGGTGCCGACACCGTCTACGGCCTCGCGTGTGACCCGGAGGCGCCGCTGGCGGTGCAGCGGCTCTACGCGCTCAAGGGCCGGCGCCTCGACAAGCCGGCCGCGGTCATGTTCTTCTCGCTCGACCGCGCGCTCGCCGCGCTGCCCGAGCTGGGGCCGCGCACGGCGATCGCCCTGCAGCGCCTCCTCCCGGGCGGCGTCACGCTGCTGCTTCCCAACCCGGCCCGCCGGTACCCGCTCGCGTGCGGGCCGGACCCGGGGACGCTCGGCCTGCGCGTGCCGCAGGTGCCCGCGCTCGCGGCGGTCGGCGTGCCGGTCGTCCAGACCTCCGCCAACGCGGCCGGCGGCGCGGATCCGCGGCGGCTCGACGAGGTCCCGGCCGCGATCCGGGCCGGCGCGGATCTGGTGCTCGACGGCGGCGAGCTCGGAGGGACGCCGTCGACCGTCGTGGACCTGCGCCGCTACGAGGCCGCGGGGGAGTGGGCGGTGCTGCGCGCCGGTGCGGTGGGGCGCGCAGCGGTTGGTACGGTCCTCAGTCCGCCGCCGGCACCCTGAGTACGGAGACCCCATGACCGACCTGCAGCCCGACTACTTCGAGCGCCCGCTGATCGACGTCGATCCCGAGGTCGCGGAGGCGATCGGCCACGAGCTGGAGCGCCAGCAGCGGACGCTGGAGATGATCGCGTCGGAGAACTTCGTGCCCGAGGCGATCCTGGAATGCCAGGGCAGCGTGCTCACGAACAAGTACGCCGAGGGCTATCCGGGCAAGCGGTACTACGGCGGCTGCGAGCACGTCGACGTGATCGAGCAGCTGGCGATCGACCGCGCCAAGGCGCTGTTCGGCGCCGAGCACGCCAACGTGCAGCCGCACGCCGGCGCGCAGGCCAACGCGTCCGTCTATCACGCGCTGCTGGAGCCGGGCGACACGATCATGGGCCTCGCGCTCCCGCACGGCGGGCACCTCAGCCACGGCATGAAGCTCAACGTGTCGGGCCGGCTGTACGAGATCGCCCCCTATGAAGTCTCGCCCGAGAGCCACCTGATCGACATGGACGAGGTGGCGCGCATCGCGCGCGAGCGGCGGCCGAAGCTGCTGCTCGCGGGCTGGTCGGCCTACCCGCGGATCCTGGACTTCGCGCGCTTCCGCGAGATCGCCGACGAGGTCGGCGCGCTGCTGATGGTGGACATGGCTCACTTCGCCGGCCTGGTCGCCGCCGACGTGCATCCGAACCCGGTGCCGTACGCCGACGTGGTCACCAGCACCGTGCACAAGACGCTCGGCGGCGCGCGCGGGGGGCTGATCCTGTGCCGGGAGGAGTACGCCAAGAAGATCAACTCGGCCGTCTTCCCGGGACAGCAGGGCGGGCCTCTGGAGCATGTGATCGCGGGCAAGGCGGTCGCCTTCAAGATCGCCGCCTCGGCGCAGTTCCGCGAGCGCCAGGAACGCACCGTGGCGGGCGCGCAGGCGGTCGCGCGCGAGCTGCTCGGCGCCGGCGGGCGAAGCGGCGAGGCGATTGCCGGTGGCGAGGCCTCCGGCCGTGGCAACGCGATCAACGTGCTCACGGGCGGCACCGACGTGCATCTCGTGCTGGTCGACCTGCGCGACGCAGAGCTCGACGGCATGCAGGCCGAGGACCGGTTGCATGAGATCGGCATCACGGTCAACCGCAACGCCGTCCCGTTCGACCCGCGTCCGCCGGCGGTGTCCTCCGGCCTGCGGGTCGGGGCCTCCGCGCTGGCCACCCGCGGCGTGCAGGTCGACGACTACACCGAGATCGGCCGCATCATCGCGGCCACGCTGCAGCCGGGCTTCGAGGACGCGCGGGCCGAGCTGGCCGAGCGGGTTTCGGCGATCGCGGAGCGGTACCCGCTCTACGCGCACCTGGGGGCCCGGGCCGCCGCGGTGTGAGCGCGGCCGGTCGCGTATGCAGATGAGCGTCATATAGACGCTCATGTGCATACGAGTGGCGCGCCGGGCGGGCTGCGATCCTGTCTGCGCCATGAAGGACGACGCGCTGCTCGGCTTTCTTGCCGCCCTCGTCGTGGCGGCGTTCCTGACGCCGCTCGTCGCGCGCCTCGCCCGGCGGATCGGCGCGGTCGACGCCGTCAAGGAGCGCGGGCTGGCGCGGGAGGCGACTCCACTGCTCGGCGGCCTTGCGATCTTCGCCGCCGTGCTGGCCGCCGCGCTGCTGTTCGTGCCGATGTCGCAGGCTGCGAAGGGCATCCTCGGCGGTGCCGCGCTCGTCACCGTGGTCGGGGCGCTCGACGACTGGCGCGAGCTGAGCGCCTCGGTCAAGCTCGCCGGCCAGGTGGCGGCCGCGCTCGTGCTGGTCCTGTCGGGCGTCACCGTGGACGTCGTGACGCTCCCGTTCCTCGGGCGCGTCGAGTTCGACGAGGCCGGCCAGGTGCTGACGCTGCTCGGGCTCGTCGGCGTGATGAACGTCGTGAACTTCTCCGACGGGATCGACGGCCTGGCCGCCGGCGTGTGCGCGATCTCGGCAGCCGCGTTCGCCGTGATCGCCTTCGACCTCGACAAGGACGCCGCCGGCGTCTTCGCCGCCATCACCGCAGGGGCCGCGCTCGGCTTCCTCGTGCACAACTTCCACCCCGCGTCGGTCTTCATGGGCGACTGCGGCGCGCTGCTGCTCGGCCTGCTGCTCGGCGGCGTGATCGTCGAGGGCTCGCTCAAGACCAACGCGCTGATCGCGCTGATCGCGCCGCTCGTCGTGCTGGCCGTGCCGTTCCTCGACACGGGCTTCGTCGTCGCCAAGCGGATCAAGTACGGGCGGCCGCTCTACCAGGCCGACTCCAACCACTTCCACCACCGCTTCCACCGGATCGGGTTCTCCCAGCGCCGCACGGTGCTCTACCTCTACGGCTGGACGGTGACGATGGCGGGCCTGGCCGTCGCGCTGCGCTTCGTGCCCTACTCCGACCGCGGCGATCTCAACGTCGGCTGGTCGCTCGTGATGGCCGCCTGCTTCCTCGTTGCGCTGGGGGCGAGCATCTACCTCGTGCTGGTGCTCGAGATCCTCAAGCTGCGCCGGCTGCGTGCGTGGCAGTTGCGCCACGCCGATCCCGACACGACCGAGCACGAGATCGACGCGGAGGTGGAGCGCGAGCTCGAGACGGGCGAGTTCCGGGCGCTGGACCCGAGGTATTGACGCGTCGCTTGCGCAAGCCCTTGCCGGGCTGATACCGTCACTTTGACCGCAACCAGACGCGACTTGCAGTTGGAGGTGAGCAGACCGTGACGACCACCATGTGCTTTGGCCCCAGGAGTTCCAGCTGGGCCGCGCGTGGGTTCGTCCACGCCGGCCTGCTCGCCGACACGCGCGTCTCCTGCTAGCCCCGCTAGCCGCAGCACGTAGTACGTCCGCGGGCACCTGAGTCGCCCGCGACCGCTGCCCGTAGTGGTTGCGCTCCCCACCCGCTTCGAACTGGCGTTCGCGGGCGGCTCCTCACCAGTCAGATCCATCTACCCAACGAGGAGTCGCACCATCATGCATTCCCAGCTGCACGACGCGATGTACCGCGTGCTGGCCGCTGACCGCGTCCGGCGCACGCCCCGCGCCGTAGTCCCCAAACGACGCCAACACCCCCCGCCCATACGCGGGCGGGCGGCGTACGCCGTGGCGCGGCTGGCCCACCGGCTCGACTCTGAGTCGGCCCGGCGCGCAGCGTAACGTCGCCGGAGGCGAGCGCGAGGTACGAGCGGCTCGCCTGGCAGGCGGAACCAGCGGGCCGGCCATCTTCCCCGGAGGGCCGGCCCGTTACGCTGCGCCGCCATGGACATCTGGAGGCTGGAGCAGCGCGAGCCGTTCATCACCCTCGACGGATCGGAGATCCGCGAGCTGGCCGGCATCCCGACCGGCAATGCGGCCAACCAGTCGCTCGCCCAGGCCACGGTCCCGCCGGGTGCGAGCACCGAGGCCCACTACCACCGGGCCGCGGAGGAGATCTATCTCTTCACCTCCGGCGCGGGCCGGATGCTGCTCGGCGGCGAGGAGGCCGGTGTGCGCGCGGGCGATTACGTCGTGATCGCCCCCGGCGTGGAGCATCAGCTCGTCAACGACGGTGCCCACCCGCTCGTGCTGCTGTGCTGCTGCTCGCCGCCCTACTCCGACGCGGACACCGTCCTCAAAGGTCCTTCCGCTCCAGGCCCCTGACCGCGGGTCCCTGGATCACCGCGCCGTCGGTCCCGAAGCGCGAGCCGTGGCACGGGCAGTCCCAGGAGCGCTCGGCGGCGTTGAAGCTGACCTGGCAGAAGAGGTGCGTGCAGGTCGGGGAGACGGCGTGCACGACGCCGTCGTCGTCGCGGAACGCGGCCACCCGGTCGCCGTCGACCTTGAGGATGCCGCCGTCGCCGGGCGCAAGGTCCTCGAGCGAGCGCACGCCGGGCGGGGAGAGCCGGTCGCCGAAGAAGTGCGCGCCGACGCTGACGTTCTCCTTGAGCAGCCTGGGCGCCGCCGCCAGCGGCTTGAAGCGGTTGGAGTCGAACGTCTGCGCCCACGGGTTCTCGCGCCCGGCGATCGCGTCGGCGAGCATGAGCGCCGCCGCGGCGCCGTGCGTGATGCCCCACTTCTTGAAGCCCGACGCCGTCCACACCTAGCGCGCGATCGGCGAGAGCTTGCCGACGTAGGGGATGCCGTCGGCCGGCATCGCGTCCTGCGCCGACCACCGGTACTCGACGGCCTCGACGTCGAAGCGCTCGCGCGCCCAGGCCTCCAGCGCCACATAGCGCTCGAGCGGCGCGCTGGTGCCGGTCTTGTGACTCTCGCCGCCGACGATCAGCAGCTCGCCGCCGTCGTATGGCGCCGCCCGCACCGAGTGCGACGGCGACTCCGTGGAGAGGAATATGTCCGGCTGCGCGCGTCCGCGCGCGCGGGCGCCGAGCGCGTAGGAGCGCTCCGCCGTGAGGCGCGTGAAGAACAGGCCGCGGTCGAGCGTGGGGTAGTGCGTGGCGATCACGACCCGACCCGCGCTGATCTCGCCGCCCGCGTCGGTCCGCACGCGGCACGGCTTCGCGTCGTCCACGCCGGTCGCACGGGTGCGCTCGAACACGTAGGAGCCGTCGCGGTGGATCGCATCGGCGATCTCCAGCAGGAACCGGCGCGGGTGAAACTCGGCCTGGTCGGCGAGCCGCACCGCGCCGGCCACCTCCCACGGGAGGTCGACCGCGTCGACCAGCTCCGCGTCGAGCCCGGCGGCGCGCGCGGCGTCGACCTCCTTGCGCAGCTGGTCGAGGTCGGACGCGTGCTCGGCGTAGGTGTACGCGGCGCGGCGGCGGAAGTCGCACTCGATCCCGCGCTGGGCCACGCGGTCGGCGATCAGCTCCAGCCCGGTGCGGTTGGCCTCCGCGTAGTGGCGGGCGCCCTCCTCGCCGAAGTGCGATCGCACGTGGTCGTAGATCAGCCCGTGGAGGACCGTGACCTTGGCGGTCGTGTGGCCCGTGACGCCGGTGGCGACGCGATCGGCCTCCAGCACGGCCACCGTCATGCCCGCCTGCTTGAGCAGGTCCGCGGTCAGCAGGCCGAGGATGCCGCCCCCCACCACGCACGCGTCGACGGCCAGCGATTCCCGGAGCGGGGGATAGGTCGTGTGCGGCGCCGTGTCCATCCACACGGACGTCGGCCGGCCTGGGAGCGTCTGGGACATCCGGTGCTGCGTACCCGCCCGGGGCGGGTAGCCAGCAGGGATGACGACCGCGACGACCACCGCCGGCGTGAGCCACACGCCGCTGCGACCCGCCATCACGCGCCCGATGCTGACCTTCTTCGTCATCGGCGATGTGCTCGGTGCGGGCATCTACGCGCTCGTCGGCGAGGTGGCGGGCAAGGTGGGCGGCGCCGTGTGGACGTCGTTCCTGCTCGCGGGCGTGCTCGCCGCGTTCACCGCCACCGCGTACGCCGAGCTCGTGACCAAGTACCCGCAGGCGGCCGGCGCCGCGCTCTACACGCACAAGGCGTTCAAGCGGCCGTTCGCGACGTTCCTCGTCGCCTTCGCGGTCATGTCCTCGGGCGTGGCCTCGGCCGCCACCCTGGCGACGGCGTTCGGCGGGGACTACCTGTCGGAGTTCGTCACGCTGCCCAAGCTCCTCGTCGGCGTCGTGTTCATCGGGCTGCTGGCGCTGATCAACTTCCGCGGGATCAAGGAGTCGGTCGCGCTCAACCTCGGGCTGACGGCGATCGAGCTGACCGGCTTGCTGCTGGTGACCGCGATCGGCCTCGTGTTCGTCCTCGACGGCGGCGGCGACCCGGGCCGCGCGCTCGAGTTCACGTCCGGTGACGCGGTGCCGCTGGCGATGCTGTCGGGCGCGTCGCTGGCGTTCTTCGCGCTGATCGGCTTCGAGGACTCGGTGAACGTGGCCGAGGAGACGCGCGAGCCGAGCCGCATCTTTCCGCCCGCGCTGTTCCTCGGGCTCGGGGTCGCGCTCGCGATCTACATCCTCGTGACGGTGATCGCGGCGATGGCCGTGCCCGTCGACACGCTCGCGGGCTCCGACGGGCCGCTGCTCGAGGTCGTGCAGCTCGGGCCGCTGGCGATGAACACCAAGGTGTTCTCCGCGATCGCGCTGTTCGCGCTCACCAACGGGGCGCTGATCAACATGATCATGGCCTCACGGCTGATCTACGGGATGGCGCAGCAGGGCATCGTGCCGCGCGAGATGGGCCGGGTGCACGGCGAGCGCCGGACGCCGTGGGTGGCGATCGTGTTCGTCGCCGCGCTGGCCATCATGCTGCTCGTGGTGGGGGACCTCGAGTCGCTCGCCGACACCACGGTGCTGCTCCTCCTGATCGTGTTCGTGTGCGTGAACGCCGCGGTGCTGACGTTGCGGCGCGACCGGGTCGAGCACGACCATTGGCGCGCGCCGACGGTGCTGCCCGCGCTGGGCGTGCTCGCTTGCCTCGGGCTGATCGTCCAGAAGGCGACCGAGGACGCGGTCGTGTTCGCCTACGCCGGCGGGCTGCTCGCGCTCGGCGCCGTGCTGTGGGCGATCAACCGGGCGCTGACGGGGCCGATCGAGCCGATCGACCCCGCCAGCCTCGCGGACTGACGCTCAGCCCTCGAGCTTCGCGTCGAGGGTGATCTCCGGCACGCTGGCGAGCGCCTTGGAGATCGGGCAGTTCTCCTTGGCGGCCTGCGCGGCTTGCTGGAAGGCGTCGTCGTCGATGCCCGGCACGCGGCCGACGGTGACGAGATCGATCTGCTTGATCGCGAAGCCGTCGCCCTCCTTGAGGAGCTGCACGTTCGCCTCGGTCTTGATCGACTCGGGTTTGTTGCCACCCTGGTCGAGGATGAGCGAGAGGGCCATCGAGAAGCAGCTCGCATGCGCGGCCGCCACGAGCTCCTCCGGGTTGGTGCCGCCGCTCTCCTCGAAGCGCGACTGGAACGAGTAGCGGCCGCTGGGCGAGCCCGAGGCGCCCTCGAAGGTCCCGCCGCCGTTCGGCAGGTCGCCCCTCCACTCCGCCGTCGCCGTCCTGATCGCCATCCGTCCTCCCGCGTCGCACGTGTTGACCGACGCATGGTGGCAGCCGGTGGGTCTGTCGTCGCCGTGACGTACACTGACGTCATGACGACGACGGTGATGCTCGACCTCGCACGTCCGGCCGCGGCGGCCGCGGTGGTCGACGCGGTCAACGACCGGCTGGCGAGCGAGGCGCACGTGCCGGCCGATGTCGGCCTGGAGGTCGCGGCGCTCGCGGCGGCGGTCCGCGCGACGCCGCTGGAGCGCTGGACCGCCGCCGATCCCTACCTCGCGCTGCTGGTGCACCGCGCGGTGCTCGACGCGCACGCGGCGGTGGAGGACGCGGCCCGCGACGCGCTGCGGATCGCGCTCGAGCGGCTCAGCCACGCGCTCTCGGCGCTCGGGGAGGCCGAGGAGGTGGGTGACGCGCGGACGCCGAAGGAGCTTGCGCGCTGGCTCGCCGCAACGGTCGAGGTGCCCCAGCGGGACCTCGCCGACCTGCTCGGCGTCGACCTGCGCCGCTTCCAGCGCTGGATCTCGGCGCGCGAGCGGACGCGGCCCGAGGGTGAGGACGCGCGCCGGCTGCGCGTGCTCGCGCGGCTCGTCGGCCACCTGCGCCACGCGTTCACGCCGGCCGGCGTCGTCGCCTGGTTCGACTGGCCGCGCCCCGAGCTGGGCGGCGTGACCCCCCGCGCGCTGCTCGGCGACCCGGTCCGCCTGCCCGACCTCGTACTGGCCGCGGGCTCGACTCGGAGCACCGCGTTCGCGTGATGGCCGGTCTGGTCGCCGCCTGCGGGCTCGTCGTGGCGGTCCGGTCGTGAGGGCGGGTCTCGTCGCCGCCTACCGGCTCGCCTCGTGGCGGCGGCCGCTGCGGACGGAGCCGAGCCGGGTCGCCGGCCGGTTCCACCGGATGACGGAGGCGTCGCCGACGCAGTACCTCTGCCTGCATCCGCTCGGGCCGTGGGCCGAGTTCCTGCGCGCCTCCGAGCTGCGAACGGCCGAGCAGCTCGCGCTGGTGCGCCACCGGACGTGGGCGCTGCGGATCGACCTCGCGGGACTCACGCGGATCGGCTTCGAGGAAGCCGCCGCCCACGGGCTGCGCCCGGGCGACCTCGTGTCCGACGACCTGCGCGCGTGCCACCGGCTGGCCGACCGACTGCGCGCGAACGGGACCGACGGCGCGATCGTGCCGAGCGCCGCGCTGCCGGGTACCGAGAACGTCGTCCTGTTCGGCGAGCGCGCGGCCGCGCCCTACCTCGTCGAGCCGCTCAGCGGCGTCGACGTCCCGGCGTCCCTCACCGCCGACGGCGGTCGCCCTCCGCTCGGCGTCCTGGACCGCGTACGTCGCCGCGGCGCTCCGCATGCCGCCCTGGAGGCCTGGCGTGCCGGGGAGGCCTACCGCTTCGCGGAGCCGAGCTGGGCGCAGTGGCCCGTGGCGGCATAGGGCCTCCGCGGGCGGTGGCTCGGACGCGGGCCAACTGTGCCATCGAGGGAGGGTTCGGGAGAGCGTGGCCGCGAATTGCCCGCGATTCCTACGTCGACCCCAACTATTGGGGTCAACTCGACAATCGCACGTCGGGATGTGGTTCGCGGGACCGCCGTCGCCCTGACCTCCCCACGATGCTGCCGTTCGGTGGCGCTCCGACCAGCGCGAGCGTGGAACGCCGGGTGCCTACGGCTGGCCGCACCCCGCGCCGGTGGGCTTCCCGCTGGCGGTGCGGCCTGCCACACCTCAGGATGTCGGGCGATGCCGCTCTTCCGCGTGCTCATCGCCCTCGGCGTCGGCCTCG